>JAAYXM010000043.1 GCA_012515925.1 Clostridiales bacterium | reverse complement strand
CAAAACCCGCGGGAAGAATTCGACACGGTAAACGGGTACATTAAAGATATTATTCACGCAATAGACGAAAATAAAGGCTGTGTTACGGAGATACTTGAACCCATGCTAAGATACATATCCTATAATTTCGACTTTCTGCGCTGGGGGTTCGGCTTTACCCCGTTTAAGGAAAAGCTTGTCACCCGCTTAAAGCGTATAGCCGAACACGCGGAAAATGACATCGAAGTAAGAATAAAGCTTACGGAGCTCGCCGAAGAAACCGGCGTTAGCTTCAAGCATTTGAGTGCGGATATAAAGAAGCGGCAGGATTCTGCAATTCGATTACGTTTATAAAGGAAGTGCCGCAACCCCGCCGGCCAACCCGCATATTGTGGGCTACAGCTTCATGGGCTGGGATTCGGACTTTACAAGCGTTATTACAAATATGGTCATCAGCGCAATCTATGAAAGGCTGCAGGACATCTATTTGATAGAGGTTATTGGCGGAACGCTTTCAAACGGCGCGTCGCAGGGGCAGTACCTGTACGACATGCCCGTAACCGTCAAGGCGAATACGCCGCCCGCGGGTTTCCGGTTTGACCATTGGAAGCTTGACGGAGTCAAGGTGAGCACGAAAAGTACGTTTACGTTCTTTATGTCGATGTGTGACATGGCAGTGGAAGCCGTGTTTGTCGAAGACAGCACCCCGCACGACAACACCTCGTTTATAACTCTTATTGATTATCCCATGGAGGACACGGAACACGGCACCATTACGTTTACCGCGATAAAGAACGTGCCTTCCGGCTTTACGCCAATAGAATGCGGCGTTATTCTATACGACAGCGAGCTTGAAAACGAGCTTACGCTGGACACGGAATACGCTTACACCGCAAAGGCAATAAATATGAAAAATGACATGTTCTACGCGCGCAAAATCAACGTCTCATCCGGCGAAACGTGGCACGCCCGCGCCTACCTGATTTATAGGGATACGAACGGCACAGTATATACGGTATACAGCGAAAATACAATAAGTCATACTTTTGGAGGTAAATAGAATGGGAAAGAACTACGGAAGACCGGAAATACAAATCATCGCGTTCGAAGCAGAGGAAGTCATAACAATGAGCACGGACGGCGGAGAAATTATCGACATCTGATTATACTCCTATTAAGATATACGCGCTATGCCGCAAGGCATAGCGCGTATATCTTAAAATAATTTAGCCCCCTCGCGGCGCGAGGGGGCTTTTCATGGTGACCCGTAGGAGACTCGAACTCCTGTTACCGCCGTGAAAGGGCGGTGTCTTAACCGCTTGACCAACGGGCCGGATTTAGAAAACGAACAAGAAGAAGAACCTATGGCCTACCTCTTGTTCGTCGAAAACTGGTAGCGGCAGCTGGACTTGAACCCGCGACCGTTCGGGTATGAACCGAATGCTCTAGCCAACTGAGCTATGCCGCCGAATCAGCCGATAAGGCAATAGCTATTTTAATATAATATAAAACGCTTGTCAAGAGTCAATTTCGGGTAAACGGTGCTCTTGTGTGCGATTGTGGAGAAAAGCGGGGCTGCCGCGTCGGCAGCCCCGTCAGTATTATATCTGATTACATCGGGAGATGGTTTGAGAGAACAAACGCGGCAAACACGATGGAAACCATCGAAAGCAGCTTGATAAGGATGTTGATTGAGGGGCCCGAGGTGTCCTTAAACGGGTCGCCGACGGTATCACCGACGACTGTGGCCTTGTGGTTGTCCGAGCCTTTTCCGTTATACGCGCCCGCCTCGATATACTTCTTCGCGTTATCCCACGCGCCGCCGGCGTTCGCCATCATAACCGCGAGCAAAAAGCCCGTGACCGTGGCACCAGCGAGCATGCCCGCAACACCGTTGGGACCGAGCAGCAGGCCGACGATTATCGGCGATACAATCGCGATTGCGGCGGGCATTATCATCTCTTTCTGCGCCGAACGTGTGCAGATATCGACGCAAGCCGCGTAATCCGCCTCGGCCTTGCCTTCCATAAGACCTTTAATCTCTCTAAACTGGCGGCGAACCTCAACGACTATCTTCTGAGCCGCGCGGCCGACAGCGTTCATCGTAAGAGCCGAGAACATGAAGGGAAGCATGCCGCCGACGAACAGACCTACAAGAACCTTGGGGTTGGCGATACTTAAATCAAATACAAAGGATGAACCTATTTGCTCGGCCTTTATGGTTATCGCGTCGATATACGATGCTATAAGCGCGAGCGCGGTCAGAGCGGCGGAGCCTATCGCGAAGCCCTTGCCGGTAGCCGCGGTGGTGTTGCCGAGCGAGTCGAGAGCGTCGGTACGGCGGCGAACCTCTTCGTCAAGTCCTGCCATCTGGGCGATGCCGCCCGCGTTGTCCGCGACCGGGCCGTAAGCGTCGGTGGCGAGCGTAATGCCGAGCGTCGAAAGCATTCCGACCGCGGAAATGCCTATGCCGTATAAGCCCATGTTGAAATCAGACGCCCCGCCCGACAGGAAATAGCTGCAGAGAACCGAGATGCCAACTATAACAACGGGAATCATCGTGGATTTCATGCCGAGAGAAATACCGCCGATAATAACCGTCGCGGGTCCGGATTCCGAGGTACCCGCTAATTCTTTAGTGGGTTTATATGTATCCGACGTATAGTATTCGGTAAAGAACCCGATTAGTATTCCCGCGACAAGGCCGCTTATTACGGCGAGCCAAACGCCGATATTGCCGAGCATGGAGTCAACTAAGAAATACGAAACAACCGCGATAATCACCGCGCTGATATACACGCCGCGGCGAAGCGCTCTTAACAATACCTTTTGTTCGACCTGCTCACCCGAGCGGACAAACAACGTTCCGATAATCGAGGCTATAACGCCGATAGCCGCCATAACCATAGGCACCGTGACGCCGGGGACACCGAAGCCCGCCGCGACCGCGAGCGCGCATGTCGCGATTATCGAACCGACATAGGACTCGTATAAATCCGCGCCCATGCCCGCTACGTCGCCGACGTTATCGCCGACGTTATCCGCGATAACCGCGGGGTTTCTCGGGTCGTCTTCCGGAATGCCCGCTTCAACCTTGCCGACTAAATCCGCGCCGACGTCCGCGGCCTTCGTGAATATACCGCCGCCGACACGCGCGAACAGCGCCATGGACGAAGCGCCCATGCCGAACGTAAGCATCGCCGAGGTAATGGTGTTGATTTTATCCGGGGCATCCGGCAGGATTGCGTTTAAGAAGAAGTACCAGATGCTGATATCCAGAAGACCCAACCCCACAACGACAAGGCCCATAACCGCGCCGCTTCTGAACGCGACGGTCAGACCGGAGTTTAACGACTTTGAAGACGCGTTTGCAGTACGGGCGTTCGCGTATGTGGCGGTTTTCATACCGATAAAGCCTGAAAGGCCCGAGAAGAATCCGCCGGTGATGAACGCGAACGGTACAAAGATAGTAATGTATTTGAGCATTGCGAGAATAAACAGCAGTATAAACATACCGGCAAAGAAAAGCGCGACTCCGGTATACTGCCGTTTAAGATACGCGTTGGCACCCTTTCTGATCGCGGCCGCGATTTTGACCATCGTCTCCGTGCCTTCGCTTTCACGCATGATTTTCGCGGCTAAATACCACGCGAATAAAAGCGCGAAAATTGAACCAAACGGGGCAAGCAATAGTATGTTGTCCATATTACACATACTCCTTATTGTATTTTTATTGAGAAATATATCCTTTCTCAACGCATTTAACAGTAGTTTACTATATTTTCAAGTTTAATGTCAATACGTATAGTGAATAAAAAACGCCGAAAAACATTAATCGTAAAATAATACAATGACAACCCGGGCGGGTTATGCTAATATTAGTTCAAAATCACGATTGATGGGAGTTGTCTTTATAATGAAAGAAGAGCTTATAAAGTCCCTCGCGGTAAACGGCGGGGAAAAGGCGGTTAAAAGCCTTCCCTCCCGCGGGCATTTCGGTGCCGAGGAGAAAAACGCGGCAAACCGCGTATTCGACGAGGCTATCGCGCGCGGCCAAGCTCCGGGATACGGCGGGGCGGAGGAAGAAGCGCTGTGCCGCGAGTTTTCGGAGATGCTGGGCGGCGGATACGCGGACGCGGTGAGCTCGGGTACCGCTGCGGTATATATCGCGCTTAAGGCGCTTGATATCGAGCCGTTTTCCGAGATTATCTCGGGTCCGATAACCGACCCGGGCGGGCTTATGCCGATTGTCATGCTAAACTGCGTACCGATAATCGCCGACTCGGAGAAGGACAGCTTTAATATAAGCCTTGAGAGCATTAAAAGCCTGGTTACGGAAAGAACACGCGCGATTGTCGTCGCGCATATCGCGGGTGAGCCCGCCGATATCGAAAACATCGTAAAATTCGCGCACGAGCGCGGGATATACGTGGTTGAGGACTGCGCGCAGGCGCACGGCGCGAAGATTAACGGCAAGCCGGTCGGCACATTCGGCGACACGGCGGCGTTCTCGATGATGTTCGGGAAGCATACCTGCACCGGCGGCCAGGGCGGACTTGTGTTTACCAAATCCGAAGAACTGTACTGGAAGGTAAGGCAGAGCTCCGACAGGGGCAAGCCGTTCGGGCTTCCCGCGGGCAGCACAAACTGCGTTGCCACGTTAAACTATAATCTTGACGAGGTGGGCTGCGCGATAGGCCGGGTTCAGATAAAGAAAATGTTCCCGATAGCCGAGGCGCGCCGCAAGGTGGTGGCGAAGCTCATGGAGAAAATCTCCGGGCTTGGAATCTTAAGGCTTGCCCCGCTCCCCGAAAAAAGCGAGCCGTCGTACTGGTTCTTAAGGCTTTTGATTGACACCTCAAAGCTCACGTGCGGCAAACAGGAGTTCGTCGAGGCGTTAGCCGCCGAGGGCGTGCCCGCAGTCTCGCGCTATCAGGCAACTCCGTTTACCTATGACTGGTATAAAAACCGCAGGGTGTTCGGCAAAAGCGGATATCCGTGGAGCGCTCCGGAATACAAGGGCGACCGCAATAAGTATTATACGTTAGACGATGTTCCGAACGCGGCGGAGGCGCTCGATAATACATTTCAGATCTACACGAATGAGAGCTTTACCGACGAGCATATAGAGCAGGTCGCTGACGCGTTTAAGAAAGTAGCGGCGGCGTACGGAAAATAGTATACTGCGTAACAGTCTTTATAACCGGAGACGAAGCTGCGGCGAATGCCGGCACTTCGTCTCCGGTTTGGTATTGCCTTAACTTTTCTTGACGGCGGAATTCTATTCTTATATAATGAAATAAATTCATATAGTATAGGTATACGGTTTATTTAAAGGAAGTGCGTTATGAACAATTCGTTTGACAGCATTAAAGCCCTTTCGGAATACGAGGAGAAAAAACGCGAAACCATCGAAAAGCACATGAGCCGTAAGGTTTACTTCACTGATTTATCCGCGCAGATAGCCGATGACGCCGAAATCGGCGAAAACACGGTTATCAGATCCGGAGTCGTCATAGAACCCGGCTGCAGAATCGGGAAAAACTGCGTAATCGGCCCTAATACCGTTATATCAAAAAGCGTTATCGGCGACGGGGTAAAAGTCAACTCCTCGCAGGTTTACGACAGCGCGATAGGCAAGAATACCACCGTGGGCCCGTTCGCGCATATCAGAAACAACTGCAGGATAGGCGAAAGCTGCAGAATCGGGAACTTCGTCGAGCTTAAGAACTCGGTTGTCAAGGATAAAAGCAAGATTTCGCACCTTTCGTATATCGGTGACGCCGAGCTCGGCGAAAACGTGAACATGGGCTGCGGGACGATAACCGTCAATTACGACGGAATCGGCAAATACAAGACTAAAATCCTTGATAACGCTTTCGTCGGCTGTAATTCAAACCTGATAGCCCCGGTTACAATCGGAAAAGGCGCGTTAATCGCCGCGGGCACCACGGTTCATGAGGACGTGCCGGACGGGGCGCTCGCGATATCAAGACCGCGCCAGACCGTAAAGCCGGGAGGCGCTTCAAAGATATTTGGCTTAAAGCGCGAAAAAAAGGAAAAGAGCGGTGAATAGATTTTGTCCCTTCTTAACATTTTTAAAAGGCAAAAGCAGGTCGCGGGCGCACCGGAATGGATAATAGCCGGACTCGGGAACCCTGGCCCGAAATACGAGCATTCCCGACATAACGCGGGCTTTACGGCTCTTGACGCGCTGTGCGAAAAAAATTCCGTAAAGCTTCGTAAAATACGTTTTTTTTCGCTTATCGGATATGGTACGATATCGGATAGCAATATCCTGTTTGTTAAGCCTCAGACATTTATGAACCTCTCGGGCAAGGCGGTTTCCGCCGCGGCGGACTACTATAGAATCCCGATGGAGCGCGTTATAGTAATTTACGACGATGTTTCACTGCCCGTCGGGAAAATAAGGGTGCGCAAAAAAGGCAGCGCGGGCGGGCATAACGGAATCAAGGATATAATACGTTTATGCGGGACCGAGGATTTCCCGCGCGTAAAAATCGGTATAGGCAGCCCGGAAAATCCCGGGTATGAATTGACGGACTGGGTGTTAGGCAGGTTCGGCAAGGAGGAAATACCCGCCGTCAAGTCCGCGATTGAGCGCGCGGCGCTTGCCGCCGAGAAAATAATCGCGGAGGGCGCGGAGGCCGCGGCGGGCGAATTCAATTAACCGGTTTTTAATTTAAAGAGGAAAGATATGTTAAGGTTATGCGAAGCGCTTAAAGAAATAACCGAGTTTGCCGAGTTGCTTTCACGGATACAAGCCGGAGATTCCCCGATATTGATCTCCGGCCTTTCATCTATCCATAAAGCCCATATCTCCGCCGCAATCCACAGATTAACGGGGCGCCCCGTTGTATGCGTCTACGCCGACGAATTCGACGTACGGCGCATGTCAAAGGACGTGTCCCGTTTTTCCGAGCGCGAGGTATTTGTTCTTCCGCCGCGGGAATACACGATGCACAACGTGGACGTATTATCCCGCGAATTCGAGCATGAACGGCTCTCGGCGCTCTACGCCATGGCGTCGGGGCGGGCGGGCGTCGTCGCGGCATCGGCGTCCGCGCTTTGTCAGATAACCATGCCGCCGGAGACGCTTCTTTCCTCCGCGGTTTTTTTAAAGGCCGGCTCCGAATACCCGCCGGACAAGCTTACCTCCGCGTTTTTGGAGTTGGGCTATACGCGCACGAATCTTGTGGAGGCGCAGGGGCAGTTCGCGGTGCGCGGAGGCATTTTCGATTTCTTCTCGCCCTATACGCAAAACCCGGTGCGCATTGAGTATTTCGGTGACGAAATCGATTCGATGGGCGAATTTGATCTGGATACGCAGCGAAGGATTGTGAACATAAAAAACACTCTGCTTCTGCCCGCGTCCGAAACGCGTGTCGGACAGGCGGAAAGAGAACGCCTTTGCGCAATACTTGAGGAGAAAATCGCGCGGCTTGACAGGAAAAAGAACGAGGAGCTTATAAAAACCTTAAAGCTTGATATGGAGCGTCTTAAGACAAACACGGATTTTCCCGCGATAGACAGGTATCTGAGATACCTGTACCCGGAGTTTCATACCGCCGCGGACTATATTCCGGATAACGCGATAATACTTATAGACGACTATATACGCATAAGCGAGGGCGAAAAGCGCGAGACCGCCCGGCGGCACGAGGATACTCTGCGACTTATCGAGCAGGGTATAATTATACCCGACGCGGCGGAGCTTTCCCGCCCGTTTACCGAGCTTGAACAGAATTTAAGAAGGTTTCCGGTTGTGCTGCTTGAGAGCTTTGTGCGCTCGGCATACGGAATACCTCCGAGAGCGATAGTCAGCATACTCGCGAAGCAGCTTCCGGGGTATGCCGCGAATTTAGAGCTTGCGAGCTCGGAAATAATAAGCTACGCGAACGACGGCATGCGCGTCGTTGTGCTCGCAAGCTCGAAAAACAGCGCGCGGGGCCTCGCGGATATACTGAAAAACCACGGCGTCGCCGCGGGGCTTGACTACAATCTCGAAAAGCTTCCGAACCCCGGCGAGGTCATTGTTTCCGTCGGAAACATTTCCGCCGGGTTTATGTACCCGTCCGAAAACCTTGCGGTAATCGCGGAGGGTCAGCTTGTCCGCGCGGACGCCAAGCGCCGCACAGCACGCCGCGACAGGACAAACAGGCAGAAAATAAGCAGCTATCAGGACCTTTCGGTGGGCTGCCTTGTCGTGCACGAAATGCACGGTATCGGCAGATTCGCGGGAATCGCGAAAATCGTCGTCGAGGGCGCGGAAAAGGATTATATTAAAATAATTTACGCGGGTACGGATGTGCTGTACGTGCCGGTTACGCAGCTTGACATGGTATCAAAAT
>JAAYXM010000042.1 GCA_012515925.1 Clostridiales bacterium | reverse complement strand
GAGCGCGAGCTCGGCAAGCCGCGGGGGCTGTATACCACCGTTGAATTGACGGGTTTAAAGCACCGTGACAACGATGTATTCCCGCGCGCGATTGAAACCGTCGCGGGCGAGCTCTCACGCATGGTGCCGGACGGCAACGGCAGTATCCTGGTAGTGGGGCTCGGAAACCGCAGTATAACACCCGACGCGGTCGGGACATGCTCGGTGGAGCATGTAATGATTACGCGCCATCTGGTCGAGCGCCTGCCGGACCTGTTCGGGAAAATGCGTCAGGTTTCCGCGATAGCTCCCGGCGTGCTGGGCACGACCGGCGTCGAGAGTCTTGAAATAATCCGCGGCGTTAAGGACCATATCAACCCGGACTGCATAATCGTCATAGACGCGCTGTCGTCAAGAAAACTGAGCCGGTTATGCAAGACGGTTCAAATAACCGATACGGGCATCATCCCGGGCTCCGGGGTCGGCAATACCCGCTCGGCCATAAACAAGGACACGCTTGGCGTTCCGGTTATCGCAATCGGCGTGCCTACCGTCGTGGATATCGCGACAATCGTTCTCGATATCGCCGAGGACTCCGGAGTCAGCTTCCCCGAAAAAGCCATCCGGGAATACAGCAGAACGCTTATGGTCACCCCTAAGGAAATCGATGTTCATATCGTGGATGTGGGAAGGATTATCGGCTACGCGATAAACACCGTATTCCAAAAAGGCGTTACGGTATCGGAGATGGATATGTTCCTGTCGTAATTGCATTTTATAACGCGCTTTCGAATACTATTAAAGAGAACATACGCTCTGCGAGGAGGCTTCTCTTTGAGAATCAGTAAGAACTCGGTATTCGTAAGCGCGTTTTCACTCACACTGTCAAATATAACGCTGCAGCTTCTGGGCTTTGTTTACAGGGTGGTTTTAGGCAGGATGACTGGCGCCGAGGGCATGGGGGTATACCAGCTTATACTCCCGTTTTATTCGGTTCTGATTTCGCTGACCATGTCCGGGCTTACCGTAGCCGTATCAAGGATAACCGCCGAGTATGGCGCGTTTGGCGATGACGCGTCCGCCCGCCGCGCGGTGGGTATATCTCAGGCGCTGTTTTTAGCCTTGTTCGCGCCGGTGGCGATATTTACCGTAAACCGCGCGGGGTGGATAGGCAACGTTGTGCTCGGCAACGAAAAGACATGCGCGGCTTTGTATATTATCCTGCCGTGTCTGCTGCTCACCGGGTTTGAGAATATACATAAAAACTATTTCTTCGGCAGAAAAAAGCTGACGCCGCCTATTATTTCCGAGCTCACCGAGCAATCCGTCCGCATCATTGCGGTTATCACGCTGATTTGGCTGTTTAACACAAGCGACCCGGGCATAAACGCGTTTTTGATTGTCTCGGGCATGACGGTAAGCGAGATTGTAAGCGTTATTATACTAAGCTGCGTTTACTCGCGGCGCGGGCCGCGCCGGCTTGACGCAAAGCCGGTTCCCGCGTTCGGGCTATTTGCGAAAATCTGCTCGGTTGCGCTACCGATTTCCGCCGCGGGAGCGCTTAACAATATCCTGTCCTCGGCAAACTCCGTGCTTGTGCCGCGCATGCTGGTTTCGTCGGGCATGGACATGAATGCCGCGCTCGGGGAGTTCGGCATGCTTTTCGGCATGATAATACCGGTTTTATATCTGCCCGTCGCGTTTATCTCGCCGCTGACTGTTATCATGGTGCCCAGACTGTCCGAGAAAGTCGCTGTTAAGAATCTTTCGGACGTCAGGAGAAAGGCGGGGAAAACCATACATGTCACCGGGCTTATGGCTTTCCCCGCCATGGCGGCGCTTATCCCGCTCGGCGAGGTGTTTTGCAGGCTCATATATAACCAAAGCGGTACGGGGAAATATATTCTTCCGCTCTGTATCGCCACGGTTTTCAGCTATTACCAGATAACGACCAACACCGTGTTAAACGGAATCGGCCAACAGCGGCGCGCCGCCGCGCATGTGGTTTTCGGGAATATAATCCAGCTTTTCTTTACGCTCGGCGCCGGATTGCCGCGAGTCGGAATGAGCGGCTATATTGCCGGGTATATAATTTCGGACGTGTTTATGGCGGTGCTCAATATTCATTGTATTATAAAAAAGCTGAAAATGAGAATCCGCTGGTTTAACTGGTTTTTCATTCCGGTTATCTGTTCGGCGCTTTCCGGGCTTATTATAAATCTCGCTTATACCCTTCTGAGGTTCGACGGTGTCGGGGAGTGGCACGCGCTGCTTGTTTCGCTTGTTATGGGCGCGCTTTCATATCTTATCTGCCTTAACCTTATGGGCACCTCGATTACCGGATACATAAAAAAGCTGATTCCGAAAAACCGGGACGCGTAAGAAAATACCGGAGCAGTAGCATTTGCCCCGGCTTTTACATGATAATAACTGTCCCCTGTGTTGTGATTTTTATTCTAAGTATTACTTGCAGTATATCCGTATCGCGTCTCTTAAGAATTCCGCGCAGCCCGGCGCGATTTTATCGTAATACGCCTTAAATCGCGGGTCCGCGACATACATTTCCGCAAGCCCGGCATGCGCTTCTTTGCTGTACCCGTCCCAATAAAAGCTTATCCATTTTTTATGCAGCTCACACGCCTTTTGGGCAGTCTCGCCCGCGGGGTCGCCCTGTTCAAACGCGGCTTTCAGGGTTTTGTTCAACTCGTCCGTAAGCTTTTCAAGCCCGGCGTATTCCTCGCGGCTCATGCCAGTTATCTTCGCGTTTGAACGGTCTACCGTATCGTCGCCGTATTTTTCGCGGATTTCCGCGCCGTACTTTTCCTCGTTTTCTTCGATGAGCTTCTTTTTAAAGCCCTCAAACTTCTCATCATCAAGCATTTTTATTTCTCCTTTCTCCGAGGCTATGGTTTTCTTCACGTTTTCGATTAATATATCCAACTGCCCGCGTCTTGCCATGAGAGCCGCAAGATGGCTTTCAAGCGCTGCTTGCCTGTCGTAATCCTTTGAGGCAAGGATTATCCTGATTTCCTCAAGCGGCACGCCGAGCTCGCGATAGAACAGTATTTGCTGAAGCGTGTCAACCTCCGCGCTCCCGTATATCCTGTACCCGTTAGACGCGATTCTTTTCGGCGAAAGCAGCCCGAGAGAATCATAGTACCGCAACGTCCTGGTGCTGACTCCCGCGATTTTCGCGAGCCGGTTAATCGTGTATTCCATAGTATCACCCCCGCAGTATTGATTGTAAACCTTAACGCAGCGTCAATGTCAACAGTTTTTTAAAGGGCGTACGTCTCTCAAGCGCGCGCCTTTTGTTGATAAAACCGAGAACCCGCCAGCCTTTCCGACACAGTGCTCGCCACTAAACACTATTCTTAACAGAAAGGAGACGGGTTCTCATGGCATAAGTATACATTTTTGCAGATAAAAATGCAATATAATATATTTATTTTATAGAAGAAATTAAAATTGCTTTTTAATTTCCGGGGTTATGTCAGCAATTCCGCCTCGGACGGTTCTTTTAACCGCAGGGACGGTTCTTTTGGTTTGCGCTTTCATGATAACCGCTTAACCGTTTTTAATGAAAGAGCGAAATTCATCTGCCGATTAACTAAATTTTACCGCTTACTTGTTTAATTATCAACCTTAACTTACATCGGCGGCGGTATTTAAGCAAAGAGCCTGTCGCATTTTGTGATGTGACAGGCTCTTTTGCGTTTCTTATATGCTTTTCTTCTGGCGGTAACTCTCCGCCTCCCAGTTTACGATGAAGTCCGTAAGCTTTTCGGACATGTGAAGCACCCCGCCGAAGCTCTCGGCATAGACTGCGGTCTTTATCGCGTCAAGGAACAAAAGTCTTGCCAAATCCGCCTCGCGCCCGGTTTCGCCCGCCGCAAAGAAGCCGGTACCGCGCAAAATGATTATCCGGGGTAAAACTCCGTATTTTTCTAAATACCTCTTAAACCCGTCCTCTAGCTCAGCCTCGCTTCCGACAAACAGCGGGTACGCCCTGCAATACACAATATGGTCCGGCGTAAGCGGCGCCAACAGCGGCAGGGCTTTCTCACGGCTTTCGGAAAACCGTTTCGCCTCGATACTGCCGTCATATATAACATGCTTTATACCGGGCGCCAATCCCCGGATTCTTTCGGACAGTCTCAGAGCTTCCGTATCAACAATGCCCTGACTTAAATCGGGTTCCCGGACAGCGGCGTTCTTAAGAGTATCCAGTACATAGCTTAAAAGAGAATCGATTTCTTTTTCGGTATCCGCGGCGAAAAACACGCCGTGGTTTTGCAGAAACATTATCTGCGCATCCCTGCCGGTTTCTTTTTTATAGCTTTCCATACTGTTCCGGCAGAGCATGGCAAGACTGTATCCGGGACGGCACGCGGGTATCCACAGCGCTTTATCCCCGAACAGCCGCCTTGCCGCGCGCTCACCGTCTGAGCCGCAGGTTAATCCGTTTATAAGCGCCGGGTGCAGGTGCAAAACAAGCGTATGTACAAACAGTCCGTGAAGCAGCGTCTCCACGCTCGGACGGCTTTCACCGTCCGGGTCAAGCCGCGCCGCCATAAGGTCGGCCAGTACCGCCGCCTCGCGCGCCTTGTCGTCCTCCGGATACTTTTTATGAAATATCTCCTCGATACCTTTACGGGACATGCCGACAAAGCCCTTACCGGTAATGTCAGATAGCTCCGTGCCGGATGCCTTGACGAAAAGAGTTTCCTCATCCTTGATTGAAGTATTCCCGCCTCCGGCAAGCACCAGCTCCGGGTCCGAGCCGTATTTGTTCGAAAGCTTAACTATGGTTTGAATGTTCAATTAAATCATCCTCTTTTTGATAATACATCACGTTCATACTTTAATACCTCGTCCAACCAGGCTTCGTCCGCCGCGCAGCCGCCCCTTCCGCAAAACTCCTCCCATACTATGCTGAAGGGATAGCTTTTAAACTCCTCCGTCATGGCGAGAAGCTTCGTAAATTCGCCTTTGTCCTGCATAGCCGCCAGCTCCTTATGCGGAAGCAATAATGCGTAAAGCAGCGCCTTCTGAACGTTTCGGATACCTATAACCCATGCCGCGATTCTGTTAATACTGCCGTCGAAAAAGTCAAGGCCGATTATCGCGCGCCTTAGCGCGTCACAGCTTACAAGCTCCCTGCACATAGCGATAAGCTCGTCGTCTAAGGCTATCACATGGTCGCTGTCCCAGCGAACCCCGCGCGTTATATGCAGCGCAATCCTGTCGGAGAATAACAGCATTGACGAAATTTTATCCGAGACCTGCTCGGTCGGGTGAAAATGCCCGTTATCCAGAAGGCAGAGTATTCCGCGCTGCGCCGCGTAATTCATATAAAACTCATGGGAGCCGACGGTGCAAGCCTCAACGCCTATGCCGAACACCTTTGATTCAACCGAGTCGATAATATATTCCGAGTTTAATTTTTCATCGTAAATCTCGTCGAGAGAAGCCTTAAGCCTTTCGCGGCTTCTGATACGGCTTGCGGGAATATCCTTAAACCCGTCCGGTATCCATATATTGCACAGGCAGGGCGAAGTTAACTCGCGCCCGATATGTTCGGCGATACGCCGAGACGCCTTGCAGTGGTCTATCCAAAACCTGCGTATTTTCTCATCAGGATGCGATAGCGTAAGCCCGTCCTTTACCATTGGGTGTCCAAACAGCGTGGGGTTAAAATCAATACCCAGTCCATGCTTTTTCGCAAAGTCAATCCATGCCTGAAAGTGTTTCGGGGCAAGCTTGTCCCGTTCCACGGTCTCGCCGTCCGTTATGGCATAGGACGCGTGGATATTCAATCTGTGCCGTCCCGCGACGAGGGATAGGGTTTTTTCTATGTCGGCCATAAGCTCGCGAGGGCCTCTTGCCGCGCCCGGGTAGTTTCCG
>JAAYXM010000041.1 GCA_012515925.1 Clostridiales bacterium | reverse complement strand
CGGATTTGTATTCGATTAAGTTCATTACTTTTTATGACTGATCAGCCAAAAGTCACAAACAGACGAGGGAAACGGAAATCCGTCTCCCTCGTATTCTGCATTATTACCGAACGTTTTTTTATTCGTCTAAAATCTCTTTAAGCTCCTCGGGGATTTCATCCTCGTGCTCCTGCGCGGGTTCCCGCTGCCTTTTTCTGACACAGCAGTCACATCTGTTAAAGCATTTCGGCGCGACATCGGGCGATTCGTCCAGCCTGACTTTAACCTGACCTGTCAGGAGGTTCGCGTCCACAACAGTTCCGGTGCCGAGCGGCGTGTCCACAACCGAGTTTACGCGCGGCGTCGTCCTGTTGAGGTCCTCATACGCCTCCTGCTCGTATTTGAGACAGCACATCAGCCTGCCGCATGTACCCGAAATTTTCGTGGGGTTAAGGGACAGATTCTGCTCCTTCGCCATTTTTATGGAAACAGGGTGAAAATCGCTCAAAAACGAGGAACAGCAAAACGGGCGGCCGCAGATTCCGAGCCCGCCGAGCATTTTAGCCTCGTCACGAACGCCTATCTGCCGAAGCTCGATTCTGGTTTTGAACACCGAAGCCAAATCCTTTACAAGCTCGCGAAAGTCGACGCGTCCGTCCGCGGTGAAGTAAAACAGAATTTTGCTGCTGTCAAACGTGTATTCCACGTCGATGAATTTCATATCAAGACCGTGTTCCGTGATTTTATTCTGGCAGATTTCCGCCGCCTGCTTCTCTTTCTCGCGGTTTGACGAATATGTCTTGTGGTCATCCTCCGTCGCTATGCGCAAAACCTTGCGAAGCGGGGTGACTAAATCATCTTCCTGTATTGTAAGGTTAGTGCGCACCACCTCGCCGTATTCTATACCGCGCGCGGTCTCGACTATAACCTTGTCTCCTTTATTGATTTCAAATCCGTTCGGGTCGAAGGAATAGATTTTCCCCGCGTCCCTGAAACGGACACCGATAATATCTTTCAATATATAACTTCCTCTCATAATACGGCCATTGACATCCGGCACGCGAGACTGCCCGCGATATGTGCATGGCCGACATTCGAATTTATGCTTTGCCTTGCCGCGTCGATATATCCGATAACTGCAAGGATTTTTTCGGTTGTTAAGCTTTCCGAAACCGCGCGCGACGCGTCCCGCGCGGTAGGGTCGTGCGTTAACCCGTCCGGGTTATACGCGAAAAGCAGGGAATCGTGCAGAATTGTTTTAAGGGCCGATAAAACCTCGTCTGATTCCGCGCGCGTCAGCGCTTCAACGGAAATCATGGCTTTCAGAATCGAAAGCTCGTTTTTTGAGGCGAGCGCCCCGGCTATGCGCGCTGCGTGCTGTATAAGCGTTTCCGCCCCGTCTTCTCTTAATACCGTACCCGCGATTCCGTTGCTTTTTAAAACCAGCTTGTCAAGCTCATGCTTGTCCGCGTCGGGAAAAGACTTCACGAGCAGAGCCCGCATATCACTCTCGCCGAGCGGGGAAAGCGACAGCGTTGTACATCTCGAACGTATGGTTTCAAGAAGGCTGTCACTATTATAACATATGAAAATAAAAAATGTAAACTCGGGTGTATCCTCAAGTATTTTAAGCAGCGCGTCCTGCGCCGGGTGTGTAAGAAGCTCCGCCTCTTTAAAAACATATACCTTCCTGTCGCCGTCGTTGGGCAGGACATAAGCGTCCGCCGCGACAGCGCGCGCGACTTCGACGCCTATTGATGACTTGTTGTCCTCCGCCGTGACATTTATAATGTCGGGATGAAAGCCCGAATCCGCCTTGCGGCAGGAACCGCATACGCCGCACGGACGCGTGTTGTCGCTCAGACACACAAGCGCTTTCGCTATTATAGCGGCAAGCGTTTTCTTGCCTATGCCCCGGGCGCCCGTGATAATAAGCGCCTGCGGCAATGTAAGATTTTCCATGCAGCCCGACAGGTATTCCTTTATTCGTGAATTTCCCAAAAAGCCT
>JAAYXM010000040.1 GCA_012515925.1 Clostridiales bacterium | reverse complement strand
TTGTTTTTTAAATGTATCGGGTTTGACGATTTCAATCATACGGAAGGCATAGTTAAATATTAGACATCGGTTATAAATTTACGAGGCTTGCGAAAAAAGCCGAGACTGATTACGGTCCCGGCTTTTTCATATCCCGAAGCAAATAACGACACTGCGGGGTCGTCACGCAGTAATGGGGTATTTTACCATTATATATCCGATATAATTTGGAAATATAAATAATATCATGATAAATATGGAAAGAGGGAGGAAAACATTTATCATTGACCCGCTGTAAGCGGGCAGATTAGAATGGAAAAAGTGATTGGAGGTGTGCTGCAAATTGAAAAGATTCTGTAAAACAATTATAATCGCCGCGGTATTATATGCAACGCTTTTAAACGCGTCCGCGGCAAGCGTAAATGTCAGCGTTGACGGAAAGCCCATTACAGCCGATGTTGCTCCACAGCTTATCAATAACACGACTTATGTTCCGATACGCGCGTTTTCCGAAGCTCTTTCCGATTGCGACATAACCTGGGAGCAAATATATAAAAGAGCGACGGTAAGTGCGGATGGCTTGAAGCTTCAGGTTGTCGCGGGCGAGACGTTCCTTGTGGCGAATAACAGATACCTTTATTTAAGAGAGCCCGCGATAATACAAAACGGCAGGCTGCTTGTACCTATAAGGCCTATGGCAAAGAGCTTCGGCGCCGAAGTCGGCTGGGACGCGAAAACCTATACGGCGAAAATTTCGCGCGGAGACGATATGATAGAGGACGGCGAAAGCTTTTATAAAGAAAACGATGTTTACTGGCTGTCACGTATTATAAACGCGGAGAGCGACGGCGAACCGCTCGAGGGAATGATTGCGGTGGGGAATGTGGTGCTAAACCGCGTCGAAAGCCCGTACTTTCCGGATAATATCTATGATGTTATTTTCGACAGGAATTACGGCGTTCAGTTTTCTCCGACCGCGGACAACAGGATCTATGAGACCCCGTCACGCTCGAGCATAATCGCGGCAAAGATAAGTCTTGAGGGTTATGAGGTTGTTCCGGGCGCCTTGTATTTTTTAAACGAGGCTAAGGCGACAAGCCGATGGATTATCGATAACAGAAGCTTTGTAACCGCAATCGGAAACCACGACTTTTACGCATAGGGCTAAACAATAAAAAACGGAATCGGATTTTTTCCGGTTCCGTTTTTGCATACGGAAAGATATTTTTTAATATGTATATAATACGACGGACAAAGCCATATGGTTTCCCCCGTTCGGGGGGAATAACCGGCTTTAACTGATTGGTGCCGGCCTCCCCCCCCGGAGGGGGAGGGAGCCGGCAAGGCCGCAATTAAAAAAACAATTTTCAGGTTTCGAAAAGTTTTTAAAAAAACAATTGAAAATAGTCGAAAAAAAGTATAAAATATATTAACTAACAATTTATAAAAGACACGCCAATATATCTACTGGGGGTTATCTTAAATGTCTCCTGAAGCATTGACAAGCACTTTCTGGGACCTTGTTACGGCGGATATGTACATAATCATCGCGGCGGTTTACGGTGTTTGCTACGCTCTGAAAAAAGCCCGGTTTTTCGACGACAGGTTTATCCCGCTCGCGGCTCTGGTGCTGGGGGTTATATTTCAATTGCTCAGCCTGTTTACAACGAAAACGGATTTTTTAAGCGCGTTCTTAAAAGGCATTATATGCGGAATGGCCGCGGTTTTCACGGCGAATGTCGTAAAGCAGATCAGGAGTGGAAATAGTGAAAATGATAATGTTTAAAAACGGCAGGATATATAAACTGTTGCCTGAGGAAATAAAGAGCATACATTATATTTACGCGAAAAACGGAAAAGAAGCGATAGACAAGGCTTACGCGCGCATAAAAAAGGAATGGGGCTCCTCTCCGGACTTTTTGTTTAACTGCGAGCTGTTCAATATAGAGACCCGTGAGCCGCAAAGCTCGGTTGTTGAAAAAGGCAAAATACATCTGCTTACCGACGGGCATGGGATTTCGTTCGTCGATAATAAAAAGCCGGTTTGGAGCTATATGAACAATGTCAAAGCGCCGGATTATGTTGGGGTTTATCCTACCCTTGTCCGAAACGGCATAATTCAGGTTAACGCGTCCCCGTCCGGGCTTGAGGGTTCGAGGGGCAGAACCGCTATCGGCGTCGACAGGAAGAACTGCTTATATATCGCGCTTGTCCGGGACGGGTATAACGACGCTACGCTTCATGAGCTTGCCGAGGGGCTTACCTGCGCAGGCGCGACAAACGGCGGAAACTTAGACGGCGGCGGCAGCTCCCAATGGATTACTCCGGACGATAAGCACAGGACAAACAGACCCGTACGCGGCTATATCGGAATCTGGCTGATATAAAAATCGGGGTATGCTTTGCATGACGCGAAGCATACCCCGGGTTTTTATCAGTGAAGAGATAAGAGAACCGGTGTTTTTATTCTTCCCGGATAAAGTGTTCCGAGCCTTGCCCGCAAACGGGGCATATGAAATTCTTATTTATGTCTTTTCCCTTATGGATATAGCCGCAGATACGGCATTTATACTTTTTGCTCCCGGCTGCCGGCACTTCCTCATCTGACTGGTAGGTCGGCGCGTTTTTGGGACTTTTGCCTTTTATCACCTTATGATAATACGCGTAAGTCATCGCGCTGCCCGCGCCCGCAAACGCCTCGCAGTCATAAACCTCTCCCAGAAACACCGTATGGGTAGCGGTCTCCATTTTATTGATTAAGCGCAGCAGAATATATCCGCAGGAATCCATGATAACCGGCAGCGAATCCTTGAACTCATAGGATATGCCCGCGAATTTATCCGTATCCCTGCCCGATTTAAACCCGAACGTTCCGATAAGCTTCGGGCTGGATTTCTCGGACAGAATCGATATGGCGAATTTTCCGGTCTTAACGATACACCCGTTGGTATAGTTATCACGGTTTATGCTCACGGCGATTGTCGCGGGCGAAGACGTGACCTGCATTACGCTGTTAGCTATACAGCCGACGTGCCTTTCACCGTCCAGTGTCGTTACCACGTATACGCCGTAAGAGATGTCATGCAATACCTTTTTATTCATTTTGCACCTTCTTTAAAGCGCGCTGTACGCAGCGCGTTTTTTGTTTTTTATCGCATTAATGGGACTTGCCGTATGGAATTATTTAATATAATTGACAATTATTTACATATGGTATATAATTTCGATATAGGATTTCCTTTGTTAGTATTATCAGCCGACGTGCCTTTTACATGGAGGGAATTCAATATGACAGACAACGAAATTTATTTTTGGGAATTGGTTAAGAAGCTCGGAATTTCGTCTGAAATTATTGATTATCTTGACGCTCTTTATTTACGAGATACTCAAGATAGCTCAGCATTTCCTCTTGGCCCTTCTTCGTAAGCTTTCGAAACTTGTTTAATAACGGTTTGAAATCTTCGGGTAAAACGCTCTCATCGGGTGGGAGCGTTTTATCGTCAAAGCCCATGATAAACCCGGCGGGCACCTGCAAAGCCTTTGCGAGCAAAGAGATTTTATCGCTTTTCATATTGGCGATATACCCGGTTTCCCACTTCCTGACCGTGCTTTTGCTGACGCCTACTATTTTCGCGACATCCTCCAATGTCATATTCAGCTCTTTTCTTCTGTTATACAGCTTAGCGCCGATTTTCATCATTATCACCCCGGTTAAAAAAACCTTAATTGTATAGTATTATAATATAGCGGTTTCATAAATGCAACTATTTTTTTAGAATTTGTGTCTTAAAGTAGATTTTTATATTGACAATTTAAAATCCGGTGGTATAATGAAAGTGTCATAAAGGAAACATGAAAGGCGGTGAATGTTTATGAACAGATACGCGTTATTGGGAAAAATCATATCCCTGGATATGAGCGTTCCGGAATTCGCGAGAAAGGTCAGTATCCCCAAAAGCTCGTTCTATCGCAAGTTAAACGGGAAATCGGAGTTTACCGAAAGCGAAATTAAAAGCATTATTGAGTATTTGAATCTGGACTATGACACCGCGTTTTCGATTTTTTTTCGGCGCGAAGTGTCATAAAGGAAACTTTCCCTCATGTTATATCGGATTTGCTTCAATAAAAGCTATGCTTGCCGCGGAGCATGCGGCTTAACGAAAGGGGGAGAGGCCATGGCTTTCGGCAAATGGGAATCGGTAAAAGAAAAGCTTGCTCTTATAGAGGCATGGTTTCGCGACGGGCTTTCCGAGCGGCAGATAGCCGGGAAATTAGGTATAAGCAAAGATACGCTGACAAAATACAAGCACGAACACCCCGAACTGGCGGCCGCCCTGAAAAAAGGGCAGGAGGCCGTTGACGCCGAAATCGAAACCGCGCTGTTTAAGCGCGCATCGGGCTACAGCGTTGAGGTCAGAAAAGCGTATAAATGCAAGCATATCGAATTCGATGAGGAAACCGGCAGGAAAATCAGGGAATTCGAGGAGCTTAAGACGGGATACAACGAGGTTCATGTCCCGCCCGATACAAAAGCCCAGGTGTTCTGGCTGAAAAACAGATTGCCGAAGAAATGGAGGGAAAAGCAGGAGGCAAACCCGGAAAGCAAGGACGACAAAGAGTTCAGAATAGTGATTGATTACAATGACTGAAATAAGATTTAAAAGCAACGCGGTGTTCAGGCCGATACATAAATCAAAGCAAAGGTATGTCGTGATGAAGGGCTCCGCGGGCAGCGGCAAGTCCGTAGACACGGCGCAGCAGTATATTGTAAGGCTTGTTTCGGAGCCGGGGCGTAACCTGCTGTGCGTCAGAAAGATTGAGCAGGCAAACGAGCGCAGCACGTTCGCGGAGCTGATCGGGGCGATTAACCGCGCGGGGCTCGGCGATTTATTCTCCGCGACGACGCGTCCGCCCGGCATCGTATGCAAGACGAACGGAAACCGGGTATTGTTCGCGGGCGTAAACGACATAAGTCAGCGCGAGAAGCTTAAATCCATAAACGTACCGTCCGGAAAGCTGACGGACTGCTGGGTCGAAGAGGCGACGGAGCTTCTGCAGTCCGATTTTGAGATTATTGATGACAGGTTTCGCGGTGTGCTGCCGGAAGGGCAGTTTTACCAGTTGAAGCTCACGTTCAACCCTGTCAGCGCGAGTCATTGGATTAAGCGGGTGTTTTTTGACACTCCGAGTGATGATGTACTGACTCACCACTCCACATATCGGGACAACCGTTTCATCGACGAGGCGTTTCACAGGCGAATGGAGCGGCGAAGACTGCTTGACCCCGAGGGCTACCGGATTTACGGGCTCGGGGAATGGGGCGAGACGAGCGGACTTATATTCACAAACTGGG
>JAAYXM010000039.1 GCA_012515925.1 Clostridiales bacterium | reverse complement strand
TTTTTGATATCAGCGTTTGTGGTATTTCCGCTCCGTATATTTCACGCAAATTATCCTCAATGTCGCGCTGACTCATACCCTTTGCATACATTGCCATTATCTTTTGTTCTATTTCATCAGTTCGAGTCTGGCGCTTTTCCAGTACTTTTGGTTCAAATTCTCCATTGCGGTCTCGCGGTACGGCGATTTCACTTTCGCCATAATCACTTATGATTGTTTTCCGGTTATAGCCATTCCGGGAGTTTCCGGTGTTATTGCCTTCTGTACTGTGTTTTTCGTATCCCAAATGCTCTTCCATCTCGGCTTCCAGCATTTGTTCTATTGTTCCTGCGAATAGTCGTTTTAGTTTTGACTGAATATCTCCCGTATTCTTACAGTCTTGCATCAGCAGCATTACCAGTTCTTTTTCCTTTTCCGTGAGAATGTTCTTTGACTGTTTCATTTGTTAATAACCTCCTTAGCTTTCTTATGGAGATTATTCCCATTTACACGGTTAGTTATTCAGTCTCGGAAACGACAAGTTGCTTTACGTAAACTGTCGTCAGATTTTACTTTCTTTTATTCCTTATCCCCCGGCGCGCCCCGTTCCGTCTACCCGTTCGCCCCGCCCAGCGTTCTCTTGTCTTTTTCCGTGCTGTCTCGTGTTCCCTCGTGTTATCACGCGCTCCCCCGTGCTCCCCCGTCTACCAGTGTCTATATGCATAATGGCTAAAGCGGGGCAAAACATTGTTAAAAGTTTATCAATTATAGACATTGATAAACTTTTAACAATGCTGTATCATATAGTTGCGGGTGATAATGATATATCGATATGTTGATTCTGATTGTATTGTATGAATTGACTAAAATATTGACGGTTTTACTGCGAAATTTATGTGTAGCAAATTTTAAGCCGATGTGTTATAATTCTCGTTGTGTATTGTTAAGACATTAACAATCCTATAACCGGCTCAAGGAGGATGAACTTTATAATGCCTAATTGCAAATCAATGTTTGCGTTTGCGGGGACCAAGGAGCAAGCGGATAAAATGACCGCCGCGATTGACAAACACCGTGACCAAAAAGGCGCGCTGATGCCGATACTGCAGGAGGCACAGGAAATATACGGGTATTTGCCCGAGGAGGTACTTATACGTATTTCCGAGGAAATAAATATTTCCCTGTCGGAGATTTACGGGGTCGCGACGTTTTATTCGCAGTTCACGTTTAATCCCAAAGGCGAGCATAAAATCAGCGTATGCATGGGTACCGCCTGTTATGTCAAGGGCGCGGGAAAAATACTTGACAAGATATGCGAAAAGGTCGGGTGCAAGCCCGGCGAATGCTCGAAGGACGGGAAGTTCTCGATTGACGCGGTGCGCTGTATCGGCGCCTGCGGACTCGCGCCGGTAGTTACGATAGACAACGAGGTTTACGGGCGTCTGACCGAGAACGATATTGACACTATACTTAAAAAGTATTTATAGAATCAGATGACGGAGCTGTCTTTAAATATACTGGACGCGGCGCAAAACTCGATTGCCGCGAACGCGGCGCTAATCGAGATAACAGTCAGCGAATCAGAATCCGATAACCTTTTATGCGTAACAATCCGCGACAACGGCCGGGGCATGGATGAAAAGCTTCTTAAATCAGTCGCGGACCCGTTTGTTACAACAAGGACAACCCGAAAAGTGGGGCTCGGGATTCCGTTTTTCAAGATGGCGGCCGAGCTTACGGGCGGTAAATTCGAAATAAAAAGCCGGCCGGGCAAGGGTACCGTAATAAAAGCGGATTTCGTACTCGACCATATAGACAGACCTCCGCTGGGCACTATGCGTGAAACCCTGCTTGCGCTGATTAAATGCAACCCGGACACTGATTTCGTCTATAACCGCGAAATAAACGAAAAAAGCTTCCGGTTCGACACGCGGGAAGTCAGGGCCGAAATCCCGGGGATTTCGCTCGCGGAGCCCGAGGTTCTGGAGTTTATATCGGAATACTTAGATAACGAGAAAGAGATTCTTAATTAATTGCCGGAGGTGTTAAAACATGAAAACATTAAAGGAGCTTGCCGAGATACGCGAGCGTATGCAGAATAAAATAAATATCCGCAGGGAGGACGGCGTCGAATACCGTGTTGTCGTCGGAATGGCGACCTGCGGTATCGCGGCGGGCGCGCGCCCCGTGCTTACGGCTTTGGTTGACGAGATTAACCGCAGGCACTTAACGAACGTCATAGTTTCGCAGACGGGCTGTATCGGCGTATGCCGGTTGGAGCCCGTCGTCGAGGTTTACGGCGCGTCGGGTGAAAAGGTCACATACGTCAATATGACGGATGAGAAAGCGCGAAAGATTGTAAGCGAGCATATAGTTAACAACCGTGTCGTAACGGAATACACAATCGGAGCTAACGAATAATATTTGCTTTCGGATTGCAGGAGGTAAACAAATGGATATCGTAAGGTGCCACATACTGGTTTGTGGCGGAACGGGTTGTACCTCAACGGGAAGCGAGGAGCTTATCAAGCGTCTTAACGCCGAGCTCTCCGAGCGCAACCTGGATAAAGAAGTAAGAGTAATAAAAACGGGCTGTTTCGGACTCTGCGCGCTCGGGCCCGTGATTGTGGTGTACCCCGAGGGCGCGTTCTATTCGAGGGTTAAGCCCGAGGACATAGAGGAAATAGTCGAGGAGCATATCCTTAAGGGCAGAGTCGTAAAGCGGCTACTGCACAAGGAGGACGAGGCGGGCGAAAAGGTACATTCGCTCAGCGATACGAAGTTCTATAAAAAACAGTTCCGTATCGCGCTTAGAAACTGCGGCGTCATCGACCCGGAGAACATCGACGAGTACATAGCCTACGGCGGCTACACCGCGCTTGGACGCGCGCTCACAGAGTGGACCCCGCGGCAGGTTATTGATATGATAAAGGATGCGGGCCTTCGCGGCAGGGGAGGCGGCGGATTCCCGACCGGCCTTAAGTGGCAGTTTGCCGCGGATTCCGTTGCGGACAAGAAATACGTATGCTGCAACGCGGACGAGGGCGACCCGGGCGCGTTTATGGACCGTTCGATTTTAGAGGGCGACCCGCACAGCTTAATCGAGGCCATGGCGATCGCGGGCTATTGCATAGGCTCCGACCAGGGCTATATTTACGTACGCGCGGAATATCCGATAGCCGTTCACCGCCTGAACGTCGCAATCGGTCAGGCGCGCGAATACGGTCTTATCGGCAAAAACATCATGGGCACAGAGTTCAGCTTTGATCTGGAAATCCGTCTTGGCGCGGGGGCTTTCGTATGCGGTGAGGAAACCGCGCTCATGACATCAATTGAAGGACACCGCGGCGAGCCGCGCCCGCGTCCGCCGTTCCCGGCGGTCAAGGGACTGTTCGGCAAGCCGACGCTTTTAAACAACGTCGAAACATACGCGAATGTCCCGTGGATACTGGAAAACGGCGCCGAAAAGTTCAAAGCAATCGGCACCGAGAGGTCCAAGGGCACAAAGGTGTTCGCGCTCGGCGGAAAGATTACGAACACGGGCCTTGTCGAGGTGCCGATGGGGATTACCCTTCGCGAAATCATCGAGGACATCGGCGGCGGCTGCCCGAACGGCAAGAAGTTCAAAGCGGCGCAGACCGGTGGACCGTCCGGCGGCTGTATCCCGGCGTCTCTTATCGATACTCAGATAGATTACGACAACCTTGTTAAAATCGGCTCGATGATGGGTTCCGGCGGGCTAATCGTCATGGACGAGGACAACTGCATGGTCGATATCGCGAAGTTCTTCCTCGAATTCACGGTTGACGAGTCCTGCGGCAAGTGCTCGCCCTGCCGGATAGGTACGCGGCGCATGTACGAGCTGCTTGAAAAGATTACGTCCGGCAACGGCACACCGGAGGATTTGGACCTGCTCGAGGAGCTTTGCAACCACGTCAGAAAATCCTCGCTCTGCGGACTGGGGCAGACCTCTCCGAACCCGGTATTATCGACACTTAAGTACTTCCGTGACGAATACGTCGCGCATGTTACCGAAAAACGCTGTCCCGCGGGAGTTTGCAAAAACCTGCTGCGGTATAAGATAATAGAGGATAAATGTACGGGCTGTACCGCTTGCCGCCGTGTATGCCCGGTCGGCGCGATCAGCGGCGAGGTCAAAAATCCGCACACCATTGATACGGAAAAATGTATCAAGTGCGGAGCATGTATGGAAAAATGCCGCTTCGGCGCTATCGTGAAGGTTTAGCTACGGAAAGGAGAACTACCGTGAAGACAGTTACATTGACTATTAACGGAGTTAAGGTGGAAGCGCCCGAATCCGCCACTATTTTAGAGGCGGCCCGGCTCGCGGAGATTGAGATACCTACGCTTTGTTATCTTAAGGAAATAAACCAAATCGGCGCGTGCAGGATTTGCGTTGTCGAGGTTAAAGGCGCGAAAAGCCTTGTCGCCGCGTGCGTATATCCCGTCAGCGAGGGAATGGAGGTTTATACGAACACGCCCGAGGTGTTAAAGTCAAGGAAAATGACCCTCGAGCTGATTCTCTCCAACCACCGCATGCACTGCCTGACCTGCGCGCGCAACCAGAACTGCGAGCTTCAGAAGCTCGCGCTGGATTTCGGTATAGAAAGCGTCAGGTTCGGACACCCGTCCGAGCTTATGCCGGATATCGAGGACAGCGAGCTGCATTTAGTTCGTGATAACTCGAAATGCGTGCTTTGCCGCAGATGCGTCGCGGCGTGTAAGGCTTTGCAGGACGTCGCGGTTATAGGACCCAACGACCGCGGCTTCGGTACGCATATCGGCTGCGCGTTCGAGCGGGATTTAAACGAGGTTCCCTGTGTGTCATGCGGACAGTGTATCGTTGTCTGTCCGACGGGCGCGCTTATAGAAAAGGACAACACCGACAAGGCATGGGCAGCGCTTTCCGACCCGACGAAGCATGTCGTGGTCGCGCCCGCGCCGTCCATTCGCGTAACTCTCGGCGAGTGCTTTGATATGCCTATCGGCACGAATGTTGAGGGCAAGATGGTCGCGGCCCTGCGCAGGCTCGGCTTTGACGCGGTTTTCGATGTTGATACCGCGGCGGACATGACGATTCTCGAAGAGGGCACGGAGCTTATACACAGGTTAAACGGCGAGGGCCCGCTGCCGCTCATCACCTCATGCTCGCCCGGCTGGATAAGATACTGCGAGCAGTTCTATCCCGAGTTTATCCCGAACATCTCCTCATGCAAATCCCCGCAGCAGATGTACGGGGCTCTGGTTAAAACCTATTACGCGAAGCTTAAGAATATAGACCCGAAGGATATAGTAACCGTGTCGATTATGCCGTGTACCGCCAAAAAGTACGAAATCCACCGCGAGGACATGCAGGCGGTCGAGGGACTTGACGACGTTGATATCGCGCTTACCACGCGCGAGCTCGCGAAAATGATTAAGCGGGCGGGGATAATGTTCACCGACCTTCCGGACGAGGAGTTCGACCCGGCGTTCGGCGTGTCTACCGGTGCCGCGGTCATATTCGGCGCCACGGGCGGCGTTATGGAAGCCGCGCTTCGCACGGTAGTCGAAATACTCACCGGCAAGGAGCTTGAAAGCATTGATTTCAAGCAGGTGCGCGGACTCCAGGGCATAAAGGAAGCAACATTAGACGTAGCCGGGCGCAAGGTGCGCGCGGCCGTGGCCTCGGGGCTCGCGAACGCGAAACAGCTTTTGGAGCGTGTAAAGAGCGGCGAGGCGGAATACGATTTCATAGAGATTATGGCGTGCCCGGGCGGGTGCATAAACGGCGGCGGCCAGCCGCTGCATGACGCGTCGACCCGCAACTTCACGCAGGTACGCGAGCTCAGGATGAAGGCCATATACGAGCAGGACAAGAACATGCCGATGCGCAAGAGCCACGAAAACCCGGTCGTAAAAAAAATATATGAGGATTTCCTCAAGGAGCCGGGCAGCCACTTAGCGCATAAAATCCTGCATACCACGTACCGCGCGCGCAGCAAATACAAAGCTTAACGGTAAGAACCCCCACCGCGTCTGCGGCGGGGGTTTTCGTTAATTGTCGCATATGCTCCCGCCCGAAGGGGATGAGTATATGCGATAGTTAATATTGAAAACTTCAGACCCGAGAGTTTAAAAAACCTTCGGTATTGACAAAAATATTCCGCCGGTGTATCATTATTTAATACTACAGACGACTTAAGTCGCTTCGGAAGGTGTGTGTGTACCATGGGCTTTGAGAATAAACTAATCGGAGAGGGCATAACCTTTGACGATGTGCTGCTTGTACCGAGCAGGAGCAAGGTTTTGCCCGCCGATATAGACGTATCGACCAGGCTTACCGGGAAAATTCGTCTGAATATTCCGGTAATGAGCGCCGCCATGGATACGGTTACGGAGGCGCGCATGGCTATTGCCATTGCCCGCGAAGGCGGCATCGGTGTTATACACAAGAACATGACTGCGGAGGAGCAGGCAAGCGAGGTGGATAAGGTAAAGCGTTCGGAAAGCGGCGTTATTACCAATCCATTTTTTTTAAGCCCGAATCATACGCTGAGTGACGCGGACGAGCTGATGGCGAAATACCGCATATCCGGCGTTCCGATTTGCGAAAACGGCAAGCTTGTGGGCATAATCACAAACCGTGATATGAAGTTTGAGGATGATTACGACAGGCTCATATACGAAGTCATGACAAAGGATAATTTAGTCACGGCTCCGGTTGGGACAACGCTGGACGAGGCGCGTGAAATACTGCGCCGTCATAAAATCGAAAAACTCCCGCTTGTGGACGAAAACAACGCGCTGCGCGGGCTTATCACGATTAAGGATATAGAAAAAAGCGTCATGTACCCGAACTCCGCGAAGGACAGCCAGGGCAGGCTGCTTTGCGCCGCCGCCGTCGGGGACACGCAGGACGTGCTTGAGCGGTGCAGGCTTCTTATCGAGGCGGGCGTTGATGTTCTGGTACTTGACAGCGCTCACGGTCATAATGTAAATATAATAAACACGGTTGGTAAAATAAAGAAAGCATACCCGGATATCCAGCTTGTGGCCGGGAATATCGCGACCGCGGCCGCGGCGCAGGATTTAATCGACGCGGGCGCGGACGCGCTCAAGGTGGGCATGGGCCCGGGCGCCATCTGTACGACGCGCGTCGTCGCGGGTATCGGCGTTCCGCAAATCACCGCGGTTTACGATGTCGCGCAGGTTGCGCATAAGTACAACATCCCGGTTATCGCGGACGGCGGCGTTAAATACTCCGGTGATATACCGAAGGCTGTCGCGGCGGGCGCGGACGTGGTAATGCTCGGCTCCCTGCTTGCCGGGTGTGACGAATCGCCGGGGGATTTCGAAATATACCAGGGCAGGCGGTTTAAGGTATACCGCGGCATGGGCTCACTCGGCGCCATGAACAAGGGCGGGCGCGACAGGTACTTCCAGCAGAACAACAAGAAGCTTGTGCCCGAGGGCGTTGAGGGGCGCGTCCCGTACAGAGGCTCGGTATCCGACACGATATTCCAGCTTATCGGCGGTCTGCGCTCCGGCATGGGGTATTGCGGCGCGGAAAATGTTCAGGCGCTGCAGAAAAACTCGAAATTCGTTAGGATTACGAACGCGGCGCTCAGGGAAAGCCATCCGCACGATATCTACATTACGAAGGAAGCACCGAACTACTCTATGAATCCATAAATAAAGGTGGTTTATTATGAAACTAAGCTTCTCGACTTTGGGCTGCCCGAACTGGACATGGGGCGAAATCATCTCGGTAGCAAAGGATTTAAATTACGACGGAATCGAGCTTCGCGGTCTGGGCGAGGAGATTTTTCTGCCGAACGTGAATAAGTTTTCCGATGAAAATATCGCCGTGACCCGCTCGGAGCTTAGCCGGAACAATATCGGAATATCCTGTATTTCCACCGAAGTATGTCTTCAAAACAAAGAGGATTACAAAAAGCTTGAAAGCTATATTGAGCTTGCGGGAAAGCTCGGCGTCCCGTATATCAGGGTTCTGGGCGATGCGGCTCCGGCGCCGGGAAGCAACGTTGACGGGGAGGCCGTATTCGCCGCGCTTAAAAAGCATATCCCGCTCGCGCGCGAGAAAAACGTTGTTATGCTTATCGAGACAAACGGTATATACGCGAACAGCGAAACGCTTCGCGGGCTGATTGAAAGGCTCGACAGCGAACAGACGGGCGTTTTGTGGGATATAAACCACCCGGTGCGCTTCTTTAACGAGGAGCCCGGCGAAACGTTTGAGAATATCGGGTTCGCGATAAGGCATGTGCATTTAAAGGACAGCGTTTTCGAAAACGGGAAAATCTCGTATAAGATGCTCGGATACGGAACACTGCCGATAAAACCCGCGCTGAAGCTGCTTAAGGACGCGGGGTATAACGGGTATCTGTCTCTGGAATGGACAAAGCGTTGGGACAAGGAGCTTGAGGACGCGGGGATAGTGTTCTCGCATTTCGCGTATATGGCCCGACGTTTGTGGAACGAGGCATAAAACAGTAA
>JAAYXM010000038.1 GCA_012515925.1 Clostridiales bacterium | reverse complement strand
ATCCATGTCCGGTTCGGCGCAAATCAATGGTAACGTATATGTCTTATCCGGCGATGAAGTTAAGTTTGACGGCAGTGCGAAGCTCTACGGCGATTTAATCACGAACGGTAACGGTTTTGACATCCAGGGGGGTTGCAGCATTAACGGTACCGTTTACGCTCCGAACGCAAACGCAATAATCCACTCATCCGGCACGGTTAACGGCAGAGTGGTTGTAAACACCCTTGAGATGTACGGTGGCGGCGTATTGAATTACAACGAGGATTATGCCGACATTACGATACCCGGCGTAATCATTCCGGAAGAGCCCGAAGACCCCGAGGAGCCGGAGGACCCTGAGGAGTATCCTCCCGACCTGCCGGAAGGCGAGCCGTTAGAGCTTGAATGCATGTACGCTTATCTGTACGGCTACGGCGACGGCACAGGCCGCGTCGGCCCGAACGACAACGTTACCCGCGAGCAGCTTTCCGCGATGATACATCGCCTGCTCAGACTTAACGGATATGCGGAGTTTGATTGCCCCGCCACCCCCACCCATGCTGATATGAACAGCAGCGTGTGGAGCTACCGCGCAATCGAGTTTATGACATATCGCGGCATATTCAATGCTTCGGCTCCGTATGTATACCCCACCTTCGCGATAAAACGCGGCGAGGCCGCGAGGCTTATTTCGATAGCCTTGAATATCGCGCCCGACTTCTCGAATCCCGACAGCCTTGACGTGTTTACGGATATTGACAAAAGCAATCCGTACTACTACTTCGTTAAAGCGCTTTATGATACCGGAAAGCTTGTGGGCGCCGGTGATAAAATTATGCCGGACGATTATCTCACAAGAGCGCAGATTGTCACGATTATCAACAGGTTAATCGGCAGAGACGATTCGTACGATGTCGCGGGCATTGTGAATCCTTATACGGATTTAACCTCGGGCGACTGGTACTATTTCGATATTATCAAAGCCTCCTTCGGTTTCGGCGACGAGCCCGACCCGAACGACGGCCTTTACAAAGTTGATCCCGAACGGAAGCTTCCGCTTTCGGAAATCGATTTTGATTGATTAATCAGCCAAATCCCCCAATTCCTATATACAGGGCTTTCTCATTCAATGAGTCAGCCCTGGTTTTTTTTAGCTTTAAGACACTAGAGTACGACACAGAGGGACAGTTCTCCTGTGTCGTTTCCTCGTTTAAAACAATAAATAATTGCAACGACACATGAAAACCGTCCCCGCTGTATCGCTTCCCCGTCTACTAGTGTCTAGTGTCTAACTTCCGACTTTATTTATTATATAATACCGAACATGCGGGAGAAGTATATGCTCAGGAATATGGTTGCAACGGAAATCACCGAGGTAAACACAACAATCTGCCCCGCAAGCTCATAGTCACAGTCCATCTCATACGCCATAACATAGCTTGACACGGCGACGGGCGTACAGAATACCGAAATTATGACGCCCATCTCCAGACCCGAATATCCGATAATAAAAAACATCGCGAGCGCGGCGGCCGGGATTATTACAAGTCTCAGCACGCCCGTCAGCGAAACGACCGCGAAATTTCTGACAAAGCTCCTGAAACGGAAATCCCCGCCGAGTATCATAAGCGCGAACGGTGTCGCGAGCTCCCTGACGCTGAGTATTGTTTTATCGATTATATACGGGTACTCAATCCCGAGCAGCGTGGATACAACACCCAAAGCGCTTCCCAATATCAGCGGGT
>JAAYXM010000037.1 GCA_012515925.1 Clostridiales bacterium | reverse complement strand
TTGTTGCGAAAGACACTGCCGTATCTGACTTACCTCTCGCCGTTCACCTACGGCATACGCCCGGACGGCAGCCTTCTGGACTTAGACGACAACGAGCTTATCGCGCTGTCGTACGAATACGGCACGGCGCCGCTTATGCACCTGTCAACGCTCACCGAGACCGGCGGGTTCAGCAACGAGATTTCGAGCATTGTTTTAAACGATATGCGGGTGCAGGAAAACCTTATACAGAATACGCTCGAGACCATGCGCAGGAAAGGGTATTACGGCCTGGACATTGATTTCGAGTTTGTGTTTCCGCGGGAGCGGGATTTATATACCGCGTTTATTGCCAATATGACAAACGCCTTAAATCCCGAGGGGTATGAGGTTATTGTGGCGCTCGCGCCCAAAAGCAGCGGTGACCAGCCGGGTCTGCTCTACGAGGCGCATGACTACGGCGGGCTCGGCAGCGTCGCGAACGCGGTGCTCTTAATGACGTATGAATGGGGCTACACGTACGGTCCGCCGCTTGCTGTCGCGCCGATAAATCTTGTGCGCGACGTGGTGGATTACGCGGTGAGCGTTATACGGCGCGACAAGATATTTCTCGGTATACCGAATTACGGCTATGTATGGCGGCTTCCGTATGTGGAGGGCGCCTCGAGAGCGCAGTCGATTTCGAATCAATTCGCGGTTGCGATTGCCGCGCAGAACAACGCGGAAATACAGTACGACGAAACCGCGCAGTCCCCGTTTTTCAACTTCACGAGGGGCGGTGCGCGGTACGAGGTGTGGTTTGAGGACGCCCGCAGTATACGCGCGAAGCTCGCGCTCGTGCCCGAATACGGGTTAAGAGGCGTCGGGTATTGGAATCTGATGCGCCCGTTCCCGCAAAACTGGCTCGTCTTAAACTCTCTCTACAACATCGAACGGATATTCTGACAGAAAACAGGGCGGTTTTTGGCGGGCTGTGGGTTTTACTGTAATTATTTCGCCTTCCCTCCGGGGAAGGCGAAATAATTATGCCGCGATTAAACCCGCTGTTTGCGGGTTTTGCTTTTTTGTTAAACCGGCTTGAAAACCAATCATATTAAGGCTATAATAATGAAAATGTATAAAACCCCCGGGAGATGAAAACTATGGAAAGCCACAAAAAAATTAACGTACTGAGTATTCCGGAAACAAGAGACCCGTTTATAAACACGCCGCTGATACCCGCGGGCTTCGACCCGGATACCGGGGAAGAGCGGTTCTGGATATCCACATGGAACGGTAATTTAGGCTGTCTGGGTGCGCTCATAACGCCGGGCGGCAAGTCGCGCGTTTACCGTCTTAAGAAGTATAAATTCGGTTGGGCCGGCTGCGGCGGGTACAGCGCGGTACTTGAGGACAACGATACGCTGTGGCTGATCTCGGATCTGGCATGCTTTGTAAGGCTGACACTATCAACCGGGGAATACGGGTTTTACAAAACGGGCGCCGTAAGCGCACTGGTGTTCAGCGGGGCGCAGTACGACCCCGAAACAGGTACGGTAATCGCGGTCGCGTATACCGGAGAGCGGCTAGACGGCGTTTGCTTCAGCCTTAAGGAAAGGAAAACAATACGCGTTTATAATGATTTTACGGACGCGAGGGTCGGCCGCGGCGGTTTCGACAACAAGGACGGCACGTATATGCTTTGGTGTCATCCCGTGCGAAGCTCGCTTATCAGATGGGACCCAAAATCCGGTGAGCTTCGCGAGTTTCGCAAAATCGACGGCAGGGCGTCCTGCGTATCTGTGATATACGACGATGATAACAGGCCGTATATTCCGTATCACGGCTGGCTGGACGTATCAAGCGGAAGTTTTCGCAAAACGCCGTGCCCGGAGCGCGAAACCATATGGTTTTCGCGTATAGGCGAGCACGCCTTCGGGGTAAGCGATGACGGTTCGGAGGTATACAGGTGGGATTTGTCCGACGGAAAGGTTACGAAGATTGCGGATATACCCGACGGTACCCGCCATGGAATTACGATGACGAAATCGGGCGATATACTCGCGGTAAACCTTTACGGCGAGGTATACCGCGTAAGCCGCGAGGGCAGGCTGCTTTCACATTGGGTATTGGACGGCAATTCGACGGGCGCTGTCGATTGCCTTGTAAAGATTGACGGGAGAAGAATTCTCGGAACGCCGTTTATAACACAGCGGTTTTGGGTGCTCGATGCAACGACAGACAAGGGGTTTGACGGCGGAAGGGCTGCCGCGGGTTTCGGCGAGGTTACCCGCGTATGGAATATAAACGGCAAGGTCTATATGGCGTCGTACACAAACGGCATGCTTACCGAGTTTGACCCGGATAAAAAAATAAGCTTTCCCGAAAACCCGCGTATAATAACAACGCCGCCGAATGCCATGAGACCGGTCGCAAGCGCGGACGACGGGGTTTGCCTGTATTACGCGAGCAACCACGAATACGGTCATGCGGGGTGCGTACTGTCCGGGTATAATACGATTACGGGTCAGGTGTTTTACAGGGATAATCCGATTGACGGACAGCAGATTGTATCGTTATGCTATGACGAAAACAGGAAAATGCTTATCGGGGGTACTACATATCAAACGGATTGCGGCGTCGCGGAGGAATACGACGACAAGTGCTATATAGTTCATATTCATCCCGGGTCTTTTGATATTTCAAAGTCGGTTCACGTGCCTTTTGATGTAAAACTCGCGGTTGCGGAAGGCTTTATCGATGAGGATTCGTTATTGCTGAAATGCGCTTTTATTAATGACTCAATCCGCCTGTTTAAATACAGCATCCCGGAGCAAACCTTTGAGGAGTCAAATCTCGTTTTCGCTTCTGGGCAGCTAAGGCATTTAAAGCGGACAAGCAAAAAGGGAAGATTTATCGCGCTGATTGACGGCTCCTTCGAATTATGGGAATTCGGCGGTGAAGCGGGGATTAAAAAAACCGTGATATTGCGTGACGATAAGGTTTACGAGATTTTCGAAAGCATGGGCACGCTTTACGCCGTGACGGACAGGAACATATACGTGATTAACCCGTCCTGAACCGATATTCTGTTGACGGTAAAAAACGCCGCCGGACAAGAATCGCTTGTCCGGCGGTATATCATTTACTTCATCTATTCCGTTATGTGAAGTTCTTTTTTCAGGGCGCTTTGAAG
>JAAYXM010000036.1 GCA_012515925.1 Clostridiales bacterium | reverse complement strand
TATCGAGCTTATTGCGTCGGAAAACTTCGTCAGCCCCGCGGTGCTTGCCGCGGCGGGCACCGTGCTTACAAACAAGTACGCCGAGGGTCTGCCGGACAAGCGTTACTACGGCGGCTGCGAGTATGTGGATATAGCGGAAAAGCTCGCGATTGCGCGCGCAAAGGAGCTGTTTGGCGCGGAGCATGTCAATGTCCAGCCCCACAGCGGCGCATCCGCGAATATGGCAGTGTATTTCGCGCTGGTGCAGCCCGGCGAAACCGTTCTGGGCATGAATTTAAGCGAGGGCGGGCATCTGACCCACGGCAGCCCGGTCAACATCTCCGGCTCGTATTACAATATCGTGCCGTACGGCGTTGACCCGGTTACTCACCGTATCGATTATGACAAGCTCGAAGAGCTCGCGAAGCAGCATAAGCCGCGCATGATAATAGCGGGCGCCTCGGCTTACCCGCGGGTTATCGATTTCGAGAGGTTCTCGCAAATCGCGAAATCCGTCGGTGCGTATTTCGTCGTGGACATGGCGCATATCGCGGGGCTTGTCGCGGCGAATCTCCACCCGAGCCCGATTCCGTACGCCGACGTTGTCACGACCACGACCCATAAAACACTCAGAGGACCGCGCGGCGGTATCATCATGTGCACCGAGGCTCTCGCAAAGAAAATCGACAAGGCGGTGTTCCCCGGCACGATGGGCGGCCCGCTTATGCATATTATAGCCGCGAAAGCCGTATGCTTCGGCGAGGCGCTAAAGCCGGAATTCAAGGAATATCAGAAACAGGTCGTCGCAAACGCCGCGGCCCTTGCCAACGCGCTCGCGCAGTGCGGCTTCGACCTGGTTTCGGGCGGCACGGATAATCATCTTCTGCTTGTGGACCTGCGTAAATTCAAGCTCACGGGCAAGGAGTTAGAGCAGCGTCTTGACAAGGTCCATATTACGGTCAACAAGAACACAATCCCGAACGACCCGCAAAGCCCGTTTGTCACAAGCGGTATCAGGATTGGCACGCCCGCCGTCACCACAAGGGGCTTTAAAGAGAGCGACATGGCGGAAATCGCGCGGCTTATCCATCTTACCGCCACGGCCTTTGAGACAAAGGCGGATTATATCAGAGACTGTGTACGGGCGCTTTGCGAGAAGTATCCGTTATATGATTAATAACTCCGGAAGGAGTGTAATACATTATGTACCAGCCGCTTGCGGACAGAATGCGCCCCGGGGTGCTTGATGATGTCGTCGGGCAGGAGCATATTCTCGGCCCGGACGGGCTTCTGCGGCGTATTATCGAGTCCGGGCGGATTCCCAATATGGTTTTTTACGGCCCCAGCGGCTCGGGAAAAACCACTGTCGCGAACATAATCTCCGAGCGCACAAACCGCAAGCTCTATAAGCTAAACGCCACAAGCGCGACGATATCGGATATTAAGGAGATTATCGGCGAGCTTGATACGTTTTTCACGATGGACGGGGTTTTGCTGTATCTTGACGAAATCCAGTATTTCAATAAAAAGCAGCAGCAGTCCCTTCTTGAATTTATGGAAAACGGGAAGATTACGCTGATTGCGTCAACCACTGAAAACCCGTATTTTTATGTCTACAACGCGCTTTTATCGCGCGCGACAGTGTTCGAGTTCAAGCAGGTCGGGAAAAGCGAGGTATTAAAAGCCCTGACTCGGGTGCTGCGCGAGATTAACGGGGAAAAGGCGTTCGGCGAGGATGTCTTAGACTATATTTCGGGCTCCTGCGGCGGGGACGTCAGGAAAGCCATAAACGCCGTCGAGATATTGCTGAACGGCGCAAAGCGCGTTGACGGAAAGCCTGACGTTTCGCTCGAGGACGCGATGGTCGTGTCGCAGCGAAGCGCGATGCGCTATGACAAGGACGGCGATTCCCATTACGATATCCTGTCCGCGTTCCAGAAATCCATGCGCGGCTCCGACCCGAACGCGGCGCTGCATTATCTCGCGAGGCTCCTTGAGGCGGGGGACATGCCCTCCGCGTGCCGCAGGCTGCTTGTCACCGCGTGCGAGGATGTCGGGCTCGCGTACCCGCAGGCGATATCCGTTGTCAAGGCGTGCGTGGACAGCGCGCTGCAATTAGGACTTCCCGAGGCGCGCATACCGCTTGCCGAGGCCGTAATACTTGTCGCCACGGCGCCAAAATCGAATTCCGCGGTTTGCGCGATTGATATGGCGCAAAATGATATACGCGCCGGAAAATCCGGCGATGTTCCGGCGCATCTGAAGGACGCGCATTACGAGGGATCGAAAAAACTCGGCCGCGGGCTTACATATAAATACCCTCATTCGTTTAAAAACAACTGGGTGAAGCAGCAGTATCTGCCCGACGAATTAAAGAACGCGGTCTATTATAAATTCGGCGCGAGCAAGCTTGAAAAGAGCAACGAAAAATACTGGTCGGAGATAAAGAAAATAAAAGATAAGAGTGAAGAGTGAAAAGAAAAAGGTGATTTTTCTCCCCGGGCGGGGAGAAAAATGAGTGGGAGGAGCATATTCTAAGATTTATTTCCGAATTGCGGGAATTCTAATAATCCGAATTGCGGGAATTGCGGGAATTCTAATAATTGTGTTGACAAAGGGTAATGATACAAGTATAATATTTCATGTGTCTTTATGAGGTGTGATATGCGCGTTGATTTAAAACATATCCGGGAGAATCCGGGCGGCGTGCTGCCCTTTGAATATGAAATGGATTTGTCCGGTATTGAGAAAAGCGCGCCGAACCCGGTTAAGGTTTCAGGCAGGATTGTCAACAGAGCGGGAGTGCTCCTGCTTGATATGACGATCGGGACAGACTTAAGCCTTGTATGTGACAGGTGCGCCATGCCGATAAACCGTGATAAGTCCGTTCGCTATGAGGCTGTAATCGCCGAGAGCGTCGAGGACGAGGAAACAGACGATATAATAGTCTGCGGTGAGGATTATCTCGAGCTTGACGGCTTTGCCGCGGACGCGTTTATCCTCGGGCTGGACAGCAAAAACCTATGCCGCGAGGACTGCAAGGGGCTTTGTCAGATTTGCGGAAACGATTTGAACGAGTCCGAATGCGGATGTGTCACAGACGATATTGACCCGAGATTAGAAAAGCTGAAGCAGCTGCTGAAGTAGTATAAGGCGGCTTTTTTCGGAATAAGGAGGTGTCACCTATGGCGGTGCCAAAGAGGAAACATTCGAAATCAAGACGGGATAAAAACAGGAGCGCGCATTGGAAGCTCTCGCTTCCGGGTATTTCGGCATGTCCGAAATGCGGAAGTCTGAAGCTTACACACAGAGCGTGCAAAGCCTGCGGGACTTACAAGGGACGCGAGGTTATTTCCGTCAGTGAATCCAAGTAAAGCTTTCGTATTAAGAAAAAGTCAGAGGAGGATTGTTCTATCCCCCTCTATTTTTCTATAGTTAAATGATAAGAGTGAAGAGAAAAGGCAACATCTCCCCGGAGG
>JAAYXM010000035.1 GCA_012515925.1 Clostridiales bacterium | reverse complement strand
TATTTATTTCCCACGCGGGCTCGTCCGCATAACCGTCAATTGTAATCTTGCCTGTCGCGGAAATCGAGTCCAGCACGCGGACAATCTTAACATCAAACGTCGCGGTTTTGCCGTCTACCGTTACCGTTACCGTCTGGCTCGGGTAATCCGTGAGACTGTCAAAGCCGGATATGTTCGCGGAGGTTACATTAACGGCGCCTGTCGAGCCGTCCGTGTATGTTCCGTTTACAACAAGCCCCGTAAGGTCAAGCTCTTCGCCGACTATATAGGTGGTTTTTGTCGGCGGCGATATTAAAGTCAGGCTTGTGAGCGCGGGGGCGCCCGATACCGTAATTGTTATCGTATCACTGAATGTGACGCCGTCAACCGTTACACTGGCGGTTATATCCGCCTGCCCGCCGGCAACGCCGGTAATATTCCCGTTTTCGTCAACGGTTGCGACATCGGTGTTCGCGCTGCTGTAGGAGATGTCCAAATCCAGATCATCTATCTCTTCGCCGATTGAGGTGTACGCAAAAACCTGCGAGGAAACGCTTTCGGATGCTTCCAGCGTTGTTTTTGCCGGAGTAAACTCCACACGGCTTAGCGCCTGAGGCTTGCTTGACTGTAAAAATAAGCGGTCCACGCAAAATCTGTTGACTTGAAAGCTGCGGTTATCTCCTGCCGCATCTGTCCCTAAAAACAGTAGCAGACATTCTTCCCTGTCGGAAACCTCAATACCGGACAGAGTCAGCGTCCTCATATCGGTATGGCTGGCCATGTCCGTCGGGATATTTACCGGCGTTTTTCCCTGAATCGCGCCGTACGCGCCTTTTGCGTCAAATTCGGCTTTGGTTACAAGATATGCCGCGGCGGATACACTTTCAGAAGTTTTACTATACGCCGACGTTACGCGAAGGCTGCCCGAGTATCTGCCGGTATCAAGCTCGCCGAGATTTATATACACCCAATGATAGTCCCTGCTTTCCGTCGGGGCGGTTCTGGGATTCATGACAATTCCGCATCTCGGCTTGTCAGGATAAGCTTTATAAAAAAAGTCGGGCCCTACCTCCGGCAGCGTTGCATCACGGGCATAATCCAGACTAATATATCCGTTATAATCATAGGTAAGCGTCTCGCCTGTATAATCCGTCGCGGTTAAGTTTATACTCGCGTACTTTGTCACGGCGCCGACCGTAACCTCCGCCGTAAGTACCGCCGTGCCGTTTTTGACGTTCGCTCTTACACGCCCGGCCGCCGCGTCTACTATCGTAAACGCGCCCGCGGGGCTTACATCGCTTAAGGAGTAGCTGATTACCGCCCCGTCCTTCGACATGGCGAAATCGTTTGCGCGATAGAGCAAAAGCTTGGGGGCCGCGGTTTTTCCAACCGGAATATTCTTCGAGCTCTCGCTGAATGCCGCGTAAGAGAACGGCTCTAAGGTTTTTTCTCGAATCTCCGCCATGCCTAAAAAGAAGGTTCTCTCAGCCAGATTAACCTCATGGTCCTGCCCGACCCATGGGTCGGTCCCGACAAACAGGATAAGACACTCTCCGGTCTCGGGCACATCAAAATCCGCTAAGTTAACCGTGCTGTAACCGGTTCCGCTGGGCAGGCTTGCCGGCATAATTGCCGGGGTTTTATCCTGTATCGCGCCGTACGCGCCTTTCGCGTCAAACTCCGCCTTGGTGACAACATACGCTGCGGTTTTTATATTTGATCCGCGCTCCGCAACAACCCGATTTATTTGGATGCTGCCCTCATATCCGCCGGCGGGCAACTCCCCGAGGTTTACATAAAACCACTGGTTGTTGCGCGTTTCGGTCGGCGCGATATACGCGCTTACAGCGTAGCCCCACAATGCATGCGTTCCCGCATGAGTTGTTCCTTCAACACCTATACTGGCTTTACAGTTAGAAGCAGAGGACGCGCCGTCAGTGAAATCATAGTTGTATACCGTCGCGGCAGCAGCCGGGATTGCCGGAAACAGCGACAGTATTAAACACAATACCACCGCCAAGGAGAAACCTCTCCTCATTGAATTTTTTGTCTTTTTCATTTTTTCATTGCCTCCTTTTATTTTAGTTAAATAATAGAGCTTTTATAACGTAAACGCGTTTTGGTTTTCCGGCTTCCCTCCCTTCTGTCGTCTATCCGCAAAACACATTCTCCTCAATTGTGCCGCGGATTTTTACTTTTTTATTCTCTCTGTTTTATATAAACCACTTTTACCCAAGCAGGTAGTGGCAAAAACATGTACCGTACACATTCGGTGTGTACAGCCTGCCGAACCGGTAATTGATTCGTTGGACGCTTTTTTGCGCTGCTGGATTATAAAAAAGCCAAAGTCTTTCCTCTTCGAGCTCTTCTATCCTGTAATCCGGGTTGTTTTTCAGGTTATCCAAATGATATCGCACCGTGTCAAACCTGTTATACAGCGCGCCGTAATACATATCAAACATCTCAAACCCGAAGGGCTTATTATAGTAATGCCAGGCGTCCCTGTGATTTTCACGCAGTATCTTTATTCGCTTTTGTATCTCAAAGGTCTCGCGATATAGCTCGACAAGCCCGGCTTTGTCTTTACCGTCATAGGCTTTTTTAAGGCGCACCCCGAAATCGGCTTTAAGCTCAAGTACACTGATAACGCTTCTGTAAAGCTTGAACGCTTTACGGAAAAGCCCGCTCGACGCGCCGCGTGTATTATTATCGTTTAAAAGGCTTGAATAGTATTTACGGGTGTCAATGCCCTCGGCATTTTTGTCAAGCAGCCCGATTAACGGGTCATTGTAAAGCAAATAGCGGGTTGCGTTGCCGTTTTTCGATACACCGTCCGGCAAATCCGCCTTTTCCATGTCGAGAATATCGTCCGCGCTTGCTCTGCAGATAAACTCAAACCTTCTATTTACGCTTTCCTCGTCATAAAAGCCGTTATAATCAATCTCCGCGAAAATCAGCAGTCCTAAAAGCGAGGTAATAAGGCAGCATTCCGCGCCGTTATGCCAAATCGTCGCGATTACCTCTTTTACATCGTTCTTTATGCAAGCCGAAAGTGCCGGCAATGTTGCCGCTATTGTTTTGCGATACGCCGGGCAAAAACCCGACCATGTCCAGATTCCGCCGGCAAAAATCAAATCATCACAGAGTTTTTCGTGTTTTTTGATTAATTCGGAATAAAAGCTCTCGTCCTCCGCGTCGTATGACCAGAAAACCTGCCTTAAATCCCGCGGAATTCTTTTTAAAACATCCTCGCTTATCCCGGTTTCGGAGCCATAGCTTGTTTCGGTTGCCGCAAAAAACATATCGCTCCACATCATCGGGCAAAGACCGTATTTTTTCACTATATCCGTAACCCTGTTTAAATGATTGACGAATATCTCCATGCGGGGGCATTCTTTATCCTCGCGGTATCTTCCGCCGCCTAAAAACTTCGCCTCATCCATGCCGATATGTACCCGGCGGCTTGAAAACGCCGACGCGACGCTTTTTAGCATATCGTCTATCAGCTCATATGTTTTTTCGCTTTCGACCAGAAGCGTGTCATGGGTGTCCCTGTATTTCTCCATACAGTTCCATGCCAGCGCCGTTGCCAGATGCGACAGGGTTTGAATACACGGGACAAGCTCGATACCGAGTTTTTTCGCGTATTCGTCCATATCCCGGATTTCTTCACGCGTATACCTGCCACGCATATGCCCGAAATACGGGCGGTTTTCTATCTCGTATGTATCCTCGGTATACAGCATGAACATATTCAAACCCATCAGGGCGATTTTTCGCATAACAGCCTTTACAATCCCGGGGCGCAGCACGGCGTTTCTCGAAACGTCAATCATCGGGCCGTTTGTTATGAAGTTGGGTTTTTCCTTTTTATAAAACTCCGTTTTCCCGTGCTCAAGGGCTTCGCATATAAGCCCTATCCCGCGAAAGAGACGCGCCCGTCCGCCGCCGTATTTTATATAACCGCGGTTTCCGGAAAGCTTAACCTCCGTCAAATCCTCCGAAGCATTATAAACGTCGATAACAATATCCGCGTTGCTTTCCCCGGTTATCTCCATACGCAGGTCATCGGTTAAAAGCTTTATTCCGTCAATTACTTCTTCCGCTTGTAAAAAGCAAATTTTTATCATCCATAAATCTCCCGGGTTATTTATCTTAAGTTAAAGGGTTTCGGATAAATTCTTTTTGAATTCTTCAATATCGGCTATACATGCCTGATATGCCGCTTGCAGAAGCGAGCCGAACACCGGCGGATGCTTCGGGAAAATAAAACCAAATTCATAGTCAAGACGCGGCTTA
>JAAYXM010000034.1 GCA_012515925.1 Clostridiales bacterium | reverse complement strand
GTTTAAGCTCAACCCCGGTAACGCTTATCTCCACGGGTGTATTAACCGGCATCTCTTCCCGCTTTGCGTTATCGGAATCGGATTTTTCGTCATATTCCGCCGGTATGCCGGCTAAACCCGACAAATCCTGTTCGGATATGTCCGTTTCTGATATTTCTGTTTCGGGTATATCCGTTTCGGGTATGTCCGGTTTGGAAACCTCTTCAACCTTACCGTTTTCGCTTTCCTCGCTTTTAAATTCGGCGAGAATATCCTCGACCGAGAATTCCATATCCCCGGTATTAATATCGGACATCTCCATTAATATCGAATTGACGGAAAGCTCGTGCAAGGTCTCATCGGTTCTTTTATTATCGATTTTTTTCATATCCATGCAAAACCTCCGCGTATAGTTTATTAGGATACGGTTTATGCCATTATCTTCTCTGCCGCACGACTTCAAACAGCGCCACCGCGGCCGCGGCCGAGGCGTTGAGGGACTGGATTTTTCCGAGCATCGGAATTCTCATAAGAAAGTCGCAGCTTTCGGAAACTATCCTTCTCATGCCGCCGCCCTCCGAGCCTATCACAATAGCCGCGGGGACCGTTAAATCCGTGTCGTAAATGCTTGTTTCGCCGTCAAGGCTCGTGCCGAAAATCCAAATCCCGCCGCTTTTCAAATCCGATATCGCGGCCGAAATATTAGAAACCTTCGCGACGGGTATATGCTCGATTGCGCCGGCGGACGCTTTGGCACAAGCGGCGGTGAGTCCCGCGCTCCTGCGCTTCGGGATAATCACGCCGTGAGCGCCCGCGGCCTCCGCGCTGCGGATAATCGCGCCTAAATTATGCGGGTCGCTTATCTCGTCGCAAATCACAATCAGCGCCGGCCGGCCGGAGCTTTCCGCGCGTGCGAGAATATCCGGGACATCGCTGTACTTCTGCGCGGAGACTATCGCGATTATGCCCTGGTGCGCGCCCGTGCGGCTCATGTAATCGAGCCTTTTCCTGTCACAGCCGATTGCCGCGGCGCCGGTTTCCTTAATCCTCATGACAAGACTTTTAAACGCGCCGTCTTTGGAATCGGTGTTGTAATAAACCTTGTCTATCGGCCGCCCCGCGTTTAACGCCTCGTTTACCGCGTTTCGTCCCTCGATTATATTTTCGTCGCCGGCGCGTTCGCCGAGTTCTTTATCAATCATAATATGTTTACCCCAAGTAGAGTTTAAATAAGGCGAGGAGAGCCGGACTCTGTCCGGTTTTCATTACCGCTAAGGCTTATTATAGCACGAAAACTATCGGAATAAAACACATTTTTCTATAATTTGTAATCTTATCGGCGGAAATAGAATACACCGGTACGGTGCGAATATAATTTATTATACAAAAAAGTCGGTGTGTATTATGAGTTTTAAGGGTTTTCTTGTCTATTCGGGGCTTTTGCTTTTCGCCGCGGGGCTTGTGGCTTTTCCAACGGAAACCGCGGACGCCGCGAAAACCGGAATAAAGCTTTGCGCCGGCTCGGTAGTACCGGCGTTGTTTCCGTTTTTCGTATTATCGGGTTTCATCGTAGAATCAGACATGGTTGAAAACCCGGGGGTTACGCTAAGGAGAATCATGCGGCGTCTTTTTAAGCTTGACGGGGCATGCGCCGCGCCCGTCGTATTGGGGCTTATCGGCGGCTATCCGATAGGCGCTTATACGACGGTTCGCCTGTATAAAAACAGGCTTTGCACAAAAGAGCAGGCAAACAGGCTTCTTGGCTTTTGCAACAACTCGGGGCCCGCGTTTATCTTAGGCGCCGCCGGAAACGCGGTGTTCGGCGATATGACCTGCGGCGCGCTGCTTCTCGCGGTGCATGTGCTCTCCGCTCTGACACTCGGTTGGCTCCTGAGCGTCACCGCGTATTCGCCCGACGCCCCCTGCTTTGAAATCCCCGTTAAAAAAAGAAGCCCGGGTTTAGCGGGCGCGTTTACTGACTCGGTAATCTCGGCTCTGAAATCCTGTCTTAATATCAGCGCGTTTATCGTGTTTTTTTCGGTTGTGCTGCGCCTTATGGACATCTCCGGCATTATCCCGGCTTTATCCCGGCTGTTCGGCGGCGTGTTTTCGAGCTTCGGGCCGGACTATGATACGGCTTATGTTTTGATAACGGGCGCCGTCGAGGTAACAAACGGCTTGTTCGCGTTATCCGCGAGGAGCATGGATATTCAGAAAGGCTTTATTATCTCCGCGTTCATGCTGGGTTTTGCGGGCTTTTCTATTCATTCGCAGACGGTTTCCGTAATAGCCGGAAGCGGCCTTTCGGTAAAGCGCTATATCGCCGGAAAACTGCTGCACGGAATTATTTCGGCGGTTTACGCGGGTGTTATAACGCTTATATTCCCGCTCAAACCGATAACCGCGGTTTCGTTCGGCCCAAAAAGCCCGGTTTTTCCGGATATTCTGCTTATTCTGCCGTTTGCCGCGATACTGCCGTATACAATCGCGAAATTTTTAAAAACCTATGGAAAATCCGGCTGAAATAGTGTATAGTTATATCAAGGAATCCGAGGAGATGAGAATATGCTTTTCAATAAAGACATCAGACAATGCTGCGCCTATTGCGAGCATTCGTACATGATTGACGAGAATCAGGCTCTGTGCAAAAGGCACGGCGTTGTCTCCCTGGACTACAGATGCCGGAAATACCGCTACGACGCTACAAAACGAATACCGCCCGAACCCGAATACATAAGCCGGGATTACTTCAGCGAAGAAGATTTCTCCATATAGTAGTTAGAATATAGAGATTAGTAGTTAGTGGACGGGGATTACGGTTAGGCTGCGTTAAAGATTAATCTGCGGCACAGGCGGACAGTTCGCCCGTGTCGTTTTTTATGAAAACTATTGTGTCGCAACGACACGGGGAAGCCCTCCCCGCCGTCTTATGAAAAACCCCATGTAAAGCACATTAACTTTACATGGGGTTTTACTTTTGTTTTCACTGTTTTTCGATTTCTTCTATTATGAGCCTTGTCATTTCCCGGGTGCCGACGATTTTGTCGGAGCTTCCCGCGATATCGCGCGTGCGATAACCCTTTTCCAATACGCTCAGCACCGCGTTTTCAACCGCGTCCGCTTCTGTATCAAGATCAAACGAATACCTCAGCATCATCGCGGCGGAGAGTATCGTGGCTATCGGGTTCGCGATTCCCTGCCCCGCTATGTCGGGTGCGGAGCCGTGAATAGGCTCGAACATACCGAGACTGCCGCTTCCCATGCTCGCCGACGGGAGCATGCCTATGGAGCCTGTCAGCATCGAGACCTCGTCCGATAATATATCCCCGAACATGTTTTCGGTTACTATAACGTCAAACTGCCCCGGATTGCGTATAAGCTGCATAGCGCAGTTATCTACGAGCATATCGGCATATTCCACATCGGGATATTCGCTCTTAATACCGTGCATTACCTCGCGCCAGAGCCTCGAGGACTCAAGCACATTTGCTTTATCGACGCTCGTCAGCTTCTTTTTCCGCTTTCTTGCGGTTTCAAAACCGACTCTGCCTATCCTTTCAATCTCCGAAACGGAATAGCTCATAGTATCGTAAGCTGTGTCTCCGACCCTTTCGCGCTTGCCGAAGTATATTCCGCCCGTAAGCTCGCGAACCACGATTATATCAATCGCGCCGCCATATGCTTCAAGCTTCAGTGGGCACGCGTCCGCAAGGGGCGGATAAAGAATCGCCGGGCGGATATTCGCGAACAGCTCAAGGCCAGCGCGAATACCGAGCAGCGCGCGCTCGGGGCGCTTATCCCCGGGCAGGGTATCCCACTTGGGACCGCCTACCGCGCCGAGCAGGACCGCGTCCGCCTTTTTGCACTTCTCGAGCTCCTCCTCAAGCAGCGGAATTCCGAATTTGTCAATCGAGGAGCCGCCCGCTATAACCCCGGTATAGTCAAACTCATGGCTGAATACAGAGCCTATATGATTTAAAACCTCAACCGCGGAGTCGATAATCTCCGGGCCTATCCCGTCGCCGTGAATAAGAGCAATATCGTACTTCATGTTTTCTCCCCTTTAAGCCCTTTTAGATTCTTTCGCCTTTAACGACTTGAGCCTTCCGCCCGCGTTGATGATTTCCCTGACAAACTCGGGGAAACCGCCCGCCGTATAGCTTTTGCCGCGGGTTTTGTTCACGATTACCCCGGTGTCGAAATCGACGGTCACCTCGTCGCCGCCGGAAATATCCTCCGCGGCCTCGGGGCACTCCAAAATCGGAAGTCCGATATTAATCGCGTTTCTGTAGAAAATCCGCGCGAAGCTCTTCGCGATGACGCAGGACACACCCGAAGCGCGAATCGCGACCGGCGCGTGTTCTCTGGATGAGCCGCAGCCGAAGTTTTCGCCAGCTACTATGATATCGCCGGGTCTTACCTTTGACGCGAACTCCTTATCTATATCCTCCATGCAGTGCTTCGCGAGCTCGGTCGGGTTTGTCGTGTTTAAATAGCGCGCGGGGATAATGACGTCCGTGTCGATATTGTCCTTATACCTGAATACCTTTCCCATATACATATTACCTCCGTCTTTAAACTACATCACGGGGCAGGGCAATCTCGCCCGCCACCGCGCACGCCGCGGCTACCGCGGGACTCGCGAGATAAACCTCGGATTCCGTATGCCCCATGCGGCCGATAAAGTTGCGGTTGGTCGTCGCGACTGCCCGCTCGCCCGCCGCGAGTATGCCCATATGCCCGCCGAGACACGGGCCGCAGGTGGGCGTGCTTACCGCGGCGCCCGCGTTTATGAAAATCTCGGTAAGACCTTCCTTAATCATGTCGAGATAAATCTGCTGGGTTGCCGGAATTATAATCGCGCGGACGTTCGGATGCACCTTTTTCCCTTTGAGAACCTGTGCCGCGATACGCATATCCGACAGTCTGCCGTTCGTACAGGAGCCGATTACAACCTGGTTTATTTTAAGCCCCTTAACGTCCCTTACGGGCTTCGTATTCTCCGGCAGGTGCGGCAGCGCGACCGTGGGCTCAAGGCTCCCTAAATCAATCTCTATAACACTTTCGTATTCCGCGTCCTTATCCGGCTCGTATACCGTGAAATCACGCGTTACACGTCCCTTTAAATACTCAAGCGTCGCATCGTCAACCGGGAAAATACCGTTCTTCGCGCCCGCCTCGATTGCCATGTTCGCGATACACAGGCGGTCGTCTACGGAGAGCTCCTTAACACCGTCTCCGCCGTATTCGATGGATTTGTAAAGCGCGCCGCTCACGCCTATTTTTCCGATAAGGCTTAATACGACATCCTTGCCCGACACCCATTCCGGCAGCTTGCCCGTGAGCTTGCAGTAAATCGCGCCCGGCACCTTGAACCAGCACTTGCCCGAATACATGCCCGCGGCAAGGTCGGTGCTGCCGACTCCGGTGGAAAACGCGCCGAGGGCGCCGTATGTGCAGGTATGGGAATCCGCGCCGATAATAAGCTCACCAGGCGCCGCAAGCCCCTTTTCGGGTATCAGGGCATGCTCGACACCCATTTCACCGACGTCATAAAAATGCTTGATTTTGTATTCTCTCGCGAAGCTTCTCACGGTTTTACACAGCTCGGCGGATTTTATATCCTTGTTCGGGGTAAAGTGGTCAAGAACAAGCGCGATTTTCTCGGTGTCGAAAACCTTGTCAAATCCCGCTTTTTCAAATTCCTCAATCGCGACGGGCGAGGTAACGTCGTTTCCGAGCGCCAGATCAAGCCTTGCCTCGATGAGCTCGCCCGCGGATACCTTATCGACACCCGCGTGTGCCGCAAGGATTTTTTGTGTCATTGTCATGCCCATTAATTTTTTATCCTCCCGTTTTTTTCATTATATATAAGCTTGTATTCGATGGAATCCACGAGCGCCTGCCAGCTTGCCTGGATTATGTCGGTGGATACGCCCACGGTGCTCCATACATGCTCGCCGTCGGTTGAGGTGATAAGAACCCTTACCGCTGCCGCCGCGGCGGCGCTGTGGTTTAACACGCGCACCTTGTAGTCGATAAGGTGAACGGATTTAAGTTCGGGATAGAACACCTCAAGGGCTTTCCTGAGCGCGCAGTCAAGCGCGTGAACAGGCCCGTCGCCAGCGGCGGCGGTCATCTCGCTCTTGTCGCCGACCGCGACATGGATAATCGCCGAAGCGTCACGGACAACGCCCTCGTTCTGCTCGCCGATTGTCTTAAAGCCGATCAGCTTGAAATACGGCACATACAGGCCGAGCTCCTTTCTGACAAGCAGCTCGAAGCTCGCTTCCGCCGCCTCGTACTGATAGCCCGCAAGCTCACTTTCCTTAAGCTTTTTTATTATCTTATGGATCGCGGGCGAATTCCTGTCAAAGCCCGAGGCGATTTTGTTTATTACCGTCATAATAGCGCTTCTGCCCGACATTTCGGACATCAGGAATCTTCGCTCGTTGCCGACGGATTCGGGTGAAACATGCTCGAACGAAGCCGAGTTTTTGAGTACCCCGTCCGCGTGCATGCCCGCCTTGTGCGCAAAGGCCGAGCGCCCGACGTATGGCGTGTTTTTAGGAACGCTTGTGTTTGTAATCTCGGCAATCTGATGCGCGGTATCCGTAAGCTCGCTCATCAGGTTTTCCGGAATACAGGAATACCCGAGCTTTAGCTGCAGGTTCGGAATAAGCGTTGATAACCTCGCGTTCCCGCAGCGCTCGCCGAAGCCCAGAAACGTTCCCTGCACGTGGGCTGCGCCCGCTAATACCGCGGAAATCGAGTCCGCGACCGCAAGACCGCAGTCGTTATGGCAGTGAATCCCGACGTCAACTCCGAACTTCTTAACCACGAGCGAGGTGATATCGTTTATCTCGGCCGGGAACCTGCCGCCGTTCGTGTCGCACAATACGATACAGTCCGCGCCCGCGGACACGGCGGCCTCAAGTGTTTTAAGCGCGTACTTGCCGTTTCTCGCATAACCGTCGAAAAAGTGCTCCGCGTCGTAAATGACCTCTTTGCCCAATGATTTAAGATACGAGACCGTATCCGAAATCATATCAAGGTTCTCCTCAAGGCTGCAGTTAAGAATCTGCGTCACATGCAGCTCGTCGGTTTTTCCGAAAATCACGTAAACGGGAACATCCACCGAGGTAAGCGCCGCAATGCCCGGGTCCTCCGAAATCTTCACGTTTTTCCTGCGGGTACTCCCGAACGCGCACAGCTTCGAATTGTTTAGTTTAAGCTTTAGCGCGGCATTGAAAAACTCCATGTCTTTAGGATTCGAGCCCGGGTTTCCGGCTTCGATATATTTAATACCGATATTATCCAGCGCCCGGACTATCGAAAGCTTATCCCGCACGGAATAGCTTATCCCCTCGCCCTGCATGCCGTCGCGTAGAGTGGTATCAAGTACCGCTATGCTTTTTTTTGCCATGTGTTTCACCACCTATATTTACTAATTTGGAATTAAAACCCTCTGAAGCCATGCCTATCAGAAGCCCGAACACAAGCCCGAGTGAAATAAAAACCGCGATGTTCTTTGTAAGCACACCGACCGTAGTCCCTAAGCACAGCCCTATTGATAAACCGAACGATTTACCCTCGTCCTTTTTCTTAGACTCTATCATCTATATCCTCCTTCACGTTGACGAAGTCGCGAAGAGCGCGGTTAACACCGTTTAAATACGCCCTGAGACTTGCCTCAACGATGTCGGTGGACACGCCGCGTCCCGTAACGGCCTTGCCCTTGTAGCTGAGCTTTACGACGGCCTCGCCGAGCGCGTCCTCGCCCTCCGTTATCGAGTGCAGCGAATAGTCCTCAAGCTCGAAATCCTCGCCGATTATCGAGTTTATCGCGGTAAAGCCCGCGTCTATCGGACCGGAGCCGAGGGATACGCCGCTTAAAACCTTGCCGTCCAAGCTGATTTTGACGGACGCCGTCGCGTCTATTGTGTTGCCGCTGTTTATGATGAAGCTATCGAGCCGGTAACCCTCGTCGATTTTGCCCTCGTTATGCTCCACCAAGGTTTCAAGGTCGCGGTCCATAATAGTTTTTTTCTTGTCCGCGAGCTTTTTAAACGCCTCGAAAGTCTCGGTCAGCTGTTCCTCGGTCAGCTGATAACCCAGCGCGACAAGACGTTCCTCGAGCGCGTGCTTGCCCGAGTGCTTGCCGAGAATCATCTTGTTCTGCGGAATCCCGATTGACTGGGGCGTCATAATCTCGTATGTGCTGCGTTCGGCCATGACCCCGTGCTGGTGTATGCCCGACTCGTGCGCGAACGCGTTTTGCCCGACAACCGCTTTATTTGCGGGTATCTGCATGCCCGTAACGGTGGAAACCAGCCTGCTCGTACGGTATATCTGCCTTGTGTCTATCCCGCATTCGGCCTGATAGAGCTGTTTTCTCGTAATCAGCCCCATAACAATCTCCTCGAGCGCCGCGTTGCCCGCGCGCTCGCCCAAGCCGTTTATCGTACACTCAACCTGAGTCGCGCCCACAAGGATTGCCGCAAGCGAGTTTGCGGTGGCGAGCCCCAAATCGTTATGGTTATGTACCGAGACATCGACTGTTTCGACGTTATCGATATGATTCATCAGGTAGGTTAACCGCTCGGTAATCTCGGCGGGATTCAGGTACCCGACGGTATCGGGTATGTTTATAACCGTCGCGCCCGCCTTAATCGCGGTCGAGCATACCTTGCTCAAAAATTCCAGGTCGCTTCTGCCCGCGTCTTCCGCCGAGAATTCGACATCCGGGCAGTATTTTTTGGCGTACGCGACCATCGCGGCGGTGCGCTCCAATACCTGCTCCGGCGTCATCTTGAGCTTGTATTGCATATGCACGGGCGATGTCGCTATAAACGTGTGTATTCTGGGCGAAACCGCGTGACGGACGCTGCCCCATGCCGCGTCTATATCTTTTTCGAGCGCGCGGGCGAGACTGCACACAACGTTATTCTTAAGCTCTTTTGCAACCATCGAAATCGATTCGAAATCGCCGGGTGAGGCAATCGCGAATCCCGCTTCGATTATATCGACTCCCAGTCTTTCAAGCTGTTTTGCCACCTCGATTTTTTCGTGCAGATTCATACTGCATCCCGGTGCCTGCTCGCCGTCGCGCAGCGTGGTATCGAAAATCTTAATTCTTTTCATGCTGATGCTCCTTTCATTCTGATTTCATTGAATTTACTGCTGTTCTCTTTCAAAAGGCAAAAAAATTACTGTTCTCTTTCAAAAGGCGAAGAGAGTCTACACTTGCCGCCTTAAGCGGACTTGAGTTTAAAATTTATAAATAAAAAAGCGGAAGTTTCTGTAAACTTCCGCTTAAATCTTTTATGAACACTTTGTTATTTTGACATTTTCGCAACCTCATCGGCAAAATTATCGGTTCTCTTTTCGAGTCCCTCGCCCTTTTCAAAACGGACGAAGCCCGAAATCCTGATTTTTCCGCCGAGTTCCTTTTCGGTGTTCTCGACGTATTTGCCGACGGTAATGCTGTCATCCTTAACAAACGCCTGTTCAAGCAGACAGTTTTCCGAGTAGAATTTCTTTAGTTTTCCAAGTACAATTTTCTCCGCTATTTGCTGCGGTTTGCCCTCGTTAATAGCCTGCGCCAGCAGTATTTCTTTTTCCTTGCCTAGGATTTCGTCGTTGACGTCTTCCCTGCTTAGCCAGGACGGGCTCATAGCCGCTATCTGTAGGGCTATGTCATGCCCGATCTCCAACACCTTCGCGTTTTCCTTAATACCGTCCGCAATAATGTTTAGCAGGACGCCTATCTTGCCGCCCATATGAATGTATGCGACATTGACACCGCCTTCAAATATTTTGAAGCGGCGTATTTTAATGTTCTCACCTATTGTAAGGATTTTTTCGCGAAGCATATCTGCGACGGTATTATTCCCGTCAAGCCATTTGCAGTTTTGCAGAGCGTCAACATCGGCCGGACGGTCACGCAAAATAACATCCGCCACGTCCGATACGAATTTCTGGAAATCAATGTTTTTCGCGACAAAGTCGGTTTCGCTGTTGACCTCGACGATAACGCCCGAGTTATCCGCGGCCTTGGCGAAAACCATGCCCTCCGCGGCAATCCTGTCCGCCTTTTTCGCGGCCGCGGCAAGACCTTTCTCGCGCAGGTAGTCTATTGCTTTTTTCATATCGCCGTCCGAGGCCTCGAGAGCCTTCTTGCACATCATCATGCCCG
>JAAYXM010000033.1 GCA_012515925.1 Clostridiales bacterium | reverse complement strand
ATTAAGGGGATAAGCCGGGCGCTTGATATAATAGCCGGAGCGGGTATTGTTGTTATAACCGTGATGGTTGTTCTGAATGTACTGCTTAGAACAGTGTTCAACGTGCCGTTTCGCGGCATATACGAATACGTCAGTTATCTGACTGCCGCGGTTATCGGTCTCGCGCTCGCGTACTGCGCGGTAAATAACGCGCATATTTCAATCGGGCTTATTATGGAGAAGCTGCCGCTTAAGCTTCGCGCCGTAATCGATATTGTCACTAAGGCGGCGGTGCTGGCGTTTTTGGGCGTGTTAAGCTATCAGACAATGCTCTTAGGACACAATACGGCGTTAAGCGGCGAGGTGTCGCCGACGGTCAGAATCCCTTTTTATCCGTTTATATTCCTTGTCGCGGCAGGGGTATTCATGCTTGGTGTTGTCGTTCTGTTTCATCTCGCGGCCGAGATTAAAGGGGTGATAAAAAAATGAGCCCTGTGGATATCGGCATTATCGGGATTCTGATATTTTTAGCGTTAATCGCGCTCAGGGTACCCATCGCGCTCGCGATGTTCATGGTCGGGTATGGCGGTTACGCGTATCTCGAATCGTTCAACGCGGCAAACCACATGCTTTCGACGGAGCTTTTCTCGTCGCTGTCGTCGTATTCGTTAAGCGTTATACCCATGTTTGTATGGATGGGCTTTCTGGCGTATTATTCGGGTATAGGCGGAAGCCTGTATAACTTCGCGTACCGCATGATAGGGCACAGGCCGGGCGGGCTCGCTATAGCCACACAGGCGGCCTGCGCTATATTCGGCGCGATCTGCGGCTCGAATACCGCGACGGCCGCGACAATGGGCGCTATCGCGCTTCCCGAGATGAGAAAGTATAATTACGACGATTCGCTTTCAACCGCGAGCGTGGCCGCGGCGGGAGCGCTCGGCGTGCTTATACCGCCAAGCGTAATCTTTATCGTATACGGCATGTCTACACAGCAGTCGATAGGCAAGCTTTTCATCGCGGGCATTATACCCGGGATACTGCTGATGCTGTTTTACATGCTTGCCATTTACCTTGTGGTTCGGAAAAATCCGCGTCTGGGGCCCGCGGGCGAGAAGTCAACATGGCGTCAGCGTATTTCGTCTCTTCGGGGCGGGCTGCTTGAGGTGCTTATAGTGTTTTGCATATCGCTCGGCGGCCTGTTCGCGGGCTGGTTTACGCCGACCGAATCCGGCGCCGTCGGCGCGGCGAGCCTGCTTGTTATCGCGGTGCTCCGGAAAAAGCTTACCCTTAAGGGCTTTTTCAGCTCTCTTTCCGATACGACGCGCACAACCGCGATGATAATGTTTCTGGTCGCGGGCGCGACGGTGTTCGGGCGGTTTATCTCGATAAGCAGACTGCCGTTTGAAATGGCAAGCTGGGCCGCGGGGCTCGCGCTTCCGCCGCCCGTAATTCTGGCGATAGTGCTTGCAATCTATATGATTTTGGGCTGCTTTATCGACGCGCTTGCGCTCGTGCTGCTGACCGTCCCGATTTTTTATCCGGTCATTGTCGAAGTACTCGGGTACGACCCGATCTGGTTCGGCGTAATAATCGTCATGGTCGTGGCTATGGGCGTCATTACGCCGCCCGTCGGCATGAACGTGTTTATCGTCAAGGGTGTTGCGAAGGATGTTCCGCTTGAACGGATATTCAAGGGAATCTGGCCGTTTTTTACGGCGCTTATCGCGTGTATTACAGTTCTCGTAATATTCCCTCAGCTTTCCACCTTCCTGCCCGGATTATTGACGAAGTAGTTAAGAAATAAAACGGGGCTCCGTATAAATCATGTACGGAGCCCCGTTTTGTCGTGCGCTCGGCATGAGCGACAATTTGGCCTCTGCATTCATGCGATTGAACCGCCGTGTACCGAACGGTACGCACGGTGGTGTGAGAGGATGGCTATTCAATTAATGGGTAGCCTCCTACTCGATTGCGTTTTTTACTTTTCCGTTTTGGCGGTGAGTGCGCGGCCGTCGTAGTCGATTGCAAGATTTGAGCCGGGCGGGATATCGCCCGAGATTATGCGCTTTCCGACAAGCGTTTCTATATTGCTTTGGATAAACCGCCTTAAGGGGCGCGCGCCGTATACCGGGTCATAACCGGAATTAATAACGTATTCGCGCGCGGCGCCGGTAAGCTTTATTTTAATCTGCCTGTCATCAAGACGTTTCTGTAAATCCGTAAGCATCAGGTCGAGTATCCTGTCAATTTCGGCGCGCGTCAGCGGCTTGTAGAACACTATCTCGTCAAGCCTGTTTAGAAACTCGGGCTTAAAATACTCGCGAAGCATTTGCGTTACGCGCTTTTCCGTCTCGGCGGATATTTCCCCGTTTTCGTCAATTCCGTCAAGAATGTAATTTGAGCCTAAATTCGAGGTGAGTATCAGGATGGTGTTCTTGAAATCAACCGTCCTGCCCTGCGAGTCGGTTATGCGTCCGTCGTCAAGCACCTGGAGCAGGATATTGAATACGTCAGAGTGCGCTTTTTCCACCTCGTCAAACAGTATTACCGAATACGGCTTCTTGCGCACCGCCTCGGTGAGCTGTCCGCCCTCCTCGTATCCGACATAACCCGGAGGCGCGCCAACCATTCGGCTGACCGAGTGCTTTTCCATGTATTCGCTCATATCTATCCTGATTAGATTGCGCTCGTCGTCAAACAGCGCCTCGGCGAGCGTTTTCGCAAGCTCGGTTTTACCTACGCCGGTAGGACCCAAAAACAAAAACGAGCCTATCGGGCGGTTCGGATTGCTTATCCCCGCGCGTGAGCGGATTATCGCCTCGCTGACTTTTTTAACCGCCTCGTCCTGGCCTATAACGCGCTTATGCAGGATATCGCCGAGGTGCAGGAGCTTTTCGCGTTCGCCCTCAAGCAGCTTCGATACGGGTATCCCCGTCCAGCGGCAGATGATTTTCGCGATTTCCTCGTCGGTCACCTTGTCGCGAAGCAGCGTGTTTTCGCTTTTTATTTCGGCGTTTTTCTCCTCCAGCTCAAGCTGCTTCTGCAGCTCGGGCAGCCTGCCGTATTTAAGCTCCGCCGCTCGGTTTAAATCATATTTAAGTTCGGCCTGCTCAATCTCGGAATTAATCTTCTCTATCTCCTCACGCAGCTTCTGCACCTTGCCTATCGCAAGCTTCTCATTTTCCCAGCGCGCTTTCATCTCGTTGAATTTGCTTCGCATTTCGGCAAGCTCGCGACGGATTTCCGCGAGGTGCTGCTTTGAGAGCTCATCGTCTTCCTTTAAAAGCGCGGCCTCTTCGATTTCGTGCTGCATTATACTGCGCGACACGTCGTCAAGCTCGGTGGGCATCGAATCCATCTCCGTGCGTATCATCGCGCACGCCTCGTCAACCAGGTCAATGGCCTTGTCGGGCAGGAACCTGTCCGAAATATACCTCGCTGACATCACCGCCGCGGCGATAAGCGCCTGGTCGTGGATTTTTACGCCGTGGAACACCTCGTAACGCTCCTTAAGGCCGCGGAGTATCGATATCGTGTCCTCGACCGAAGGCTCCTCAACAAGCACGGGCTGGAACCTGCGCTCGAGTGCCGCGTCCTTTTCGATGTATTTCCGGTACTCGTTTATCGTGGTGGCGCCGATGCAGTGCAGCTCGCCGCGCGCGAGCATCGGCTTTAGAAGGTTTCCCGCGTCCATCGAACCCTCTGTTTTGCCCGCGCCGACTATTGTATGCAGTTCGTCGATAAACAGGATTATCTTGCCCTCGCTCTTTTTTATCTCGTTGAGCACGGCCTTAAGGCGCTCCTCAAATTCGCCGCGGAATTTCGCGCCCGCAATCAGAGCGCCCATGTCGAGCGAAAAAATGCTCCTGTCCTTTAACGAGTCGGGCACGTCACCGCGCACAATCCTGATTGCGAGCCCTTCGGCTATCGCGGTTTTGCCCACGCCGGGCTCGCCGATTAACACCGGATTGTTTTTCGTCTTGCGTGACAATATGCGAACTACGTTTCTGATTTCACCGTCCCGGCCTATCACCGGGTCTAATTTCTTGTTTCTCGCAAGCTCCACAAGGTCGGAGCCGTATTTGTTGAGCGCGTCATACGTGTCCTCGGGCACGTCGCTCGTAACCCGCGCGCTTCCGCGGACGGAGGAAAGCGCCTTAAGAAACGAATCCGTGTCAATACCGTGACGCTTCAGAAGCTGCCTGATACCGCCGGACGCGCGCTCAATAATCCCGAGCATGATATGCTCAACCGAGATGTATTCGTCCTTCATGCCGTCCGCCTGCTTTTCCGCCCGGTTTAACGCCATATCAAGCTCGCGGGATATATACGCGCCGCTCTGGCCGCCGGAAAGCTTCGGCAGGTTTTCTATCAGGCGCAAAAGCTCGGACTCAAAGGCCGCGCGGTTAACCGCGAGCCTTTCGAAAAGCTGAGGTATCAGCCCGTTTTGCTGCGTCAGCAGCGAGTACAGCACATGCTCCTGCTCAATCTGCGGATTTCCGTATTCGGACGCGAGGCTTTGCGCGCTCTGCAGAACCTCTATTGATTTTTGAGTCAGTTTCTGTGTATTCACCAAGGACTCCTCCTCTATAAAAACAGTGTTTCCGTAGTTTAAATATACCTGTTATTTCTGATTTGTCAATAACCATTTACATATTTTCGGCGAGCGGAAGTTCGGCGGACTACGAAAAAAGAATCGGCCGATATGAAGGAAAACATGCAAAAGATAGGAAAACTATATAAAATGTTTGAAAACGCCGCGAAAACCTGCGAATATTGGCTGTTTACACAGCTGATCAGTTCCGGATTATATTATAAATAAAGCGATAAATATAATAAAACATCGCGGTTTTACGGGTTTTTGAAATTATTTCGGGTATTAATAACAAGTCAGGTTGTACAAATAGTTAACATAAGCTTTGTTTAATAAGATAATTTACGCGGCAGGTCAAAAGTGTTATCATTATTTTACAATATGCCATACTGCGATTATTTATTGGAGGTTATTGAATGTCGAGCGTAAAATTGGTTAACATTTCAAAGAAATTCCCCGGCGGGGTTACCGCCGTGTCCGACTTCAATCTTGAGGTTGAGGACAAGGAATTTGTTATTCTGGTCGGGCCGTCCGGCTGCGGAAAGTCCACAACACTGCGCATGATAGCGGGACTTGAGCAGATAACCGACGGCGAGCTGTATATCGACGATATACTGGTGAACGATGTCGCGCCGAAGGACCGCGATATCGCGATGGTTTTTCAGAACTACGCCTTGTACCCGCATATGACGGTGTTTGAAAACATGGCGTTCGGGCTTAAGCTCCGCAAGGTGCCGCGCGATGAAATCCGCCGCCGTGTCGACGAGGCCGCAAAGATTCTGGAGATTGACCATCTTCTGGACAGAAAGCCCAAGGCGCTTTCCGGCGGTCAGAGACAGCGTGTCGCGCTTGGCCGCGCGATTGTCAGAAGCCCGAAGGTCTTTCTGCTTGACGAGCCCCTTTCCAACCTTGACGCGAAGCTCCGCGCGCAGATGAGGGCCGAGCTCTCAAAGCTCCATGAGCGTCTTAAAACCACATTTATTTATGTTACCCACGACCAGGTCGAGGCTATGACAATGGGTACCCAGATTGTCGTTATGAAGGACGGGTTTATCCAGCAAAACGCGCCTCCCCACGTTCTGTATGAAACACCCGCGAATCTTTTCGTGGCAACGTTTATGGGTTCGCCGCAGATGAACACGTTTGAGGCAAAGCTTATCGAGGAAAACAACGTTACGTACTTAAGCTTCGGAAACTCGCGGATTGCCCTGCCGGATTCCAAGGGACGCAAGCCCGAGGTTTTAGCGTATATCGGCAAGAACGTCATAGCGGGAATTCGCCCCGAAAGCATCCACGACGAAGAGGTGTATATAAACCAGTATCCCGAAGCCACGGTTGACGCCAAGGTCGAAGTTGTTGAAATGATGGGCGCGGAGACGTATCTGTATCTGATTTGCGAGGGAATCAACATGACCGCGCGTGTTTCGCCGCGCTCGAAGGCAAAGGTGAGCGACACTATCAAGATTGTGCTTGACACGAATAAGATTCATCTGTTCGACAAGGACACCGAAAAGACCATTACCAACTGATTTTTTAAACAGCGTCAAAGAGAAGCCTTCATTTCGAAGGCTTCTTTTTTGCCGGAAATGCGATGCTTTTTCTCCCCTTCGGGAAAGCGGTACGAAAATACAGCATTTATCGCTCTCCCCGGGGCGGTTTTCCCGAAAAAAGGGGATATTATCCATGCTTTGGATAAGAATAATGGAAACATTTAACGGATTTATTATTTTCACAGAATATTCATTGATTTTTTACTTAATCTTTGTTATTATATTACTATATTGCATGAAATATGTTGATATATAAGTGTTAATTCAAGTAAAGGGTGATATTTGATGTCAGGGAGAATGCTTCAGGGCTTGGTACTTCAAATGAAAGATGTTTCGGAACGCGTTATCGGCGTTATAGATTCGACGGGTACCGTAGTCGCCTGCAGCGATTTATCCGAAATCGGCGCCAAACGCGATGTCGCGTTGGCTTCTTTGTATGATTCTACGGATGTTTGCGCGACTGCCGACGGATACACGTACAAGCCTTTATCCAACTGGAGCGTTCGTTTTGATTACGCGGTTTTCATTTCCGGTGAGGACGAGCTTGCCAGAAGCCTTTGTCTGATGGCGTCGGTTGCTCTTAACAACGCCAAGAACTTCTACGATGAAAAGCACGATAAGGCGACGTTTATCAAGAATATTATACTGGACAATATTCTGTCCGGGGATATTTATATCAAGTCGAACGAGCTCAGCTTCCCGATGGATATCCCGCATGTCGTCTTCTTAATCCGGCTTGTCGACAAGACGGACATCGCGGCGGTGGATGTGCTGCAAAGCCTGTTTCCCGACAAGCAGCGCGACTTCGTTATCAGCATAAGCGAACAGGATATCGTTCTGGTCAAGGAGGTTCGCTTAAACGTCGACACCAAGGAGTTCTTAAAGCTTGCCAAAACAATAGAGGACACGCTTAACAGCGAGCTGTACTTGAGATGTGTCATCGGAATAGGTACGATAGCCCCCAATTTAAAGGAGCTTGCGGTTTCGTACAAGGAGGCGCAGGTGGCGATAGAGGTCGGCAAGGTTTTCGATACGGAGAAAAACATTATAAGCTATGAAAACCTCGGTATCGGCCGTCTTATCTACCAGCTTCCGACGACGCTCTGCGAGATGTTCCTGTCCGAGGTGTTCAAAAAGAACTCGATTGACGCGCTCGATCAGGAGACGCTCCATACCATCCAGAAGTTTTTCGAGAACAACCTGAATGTTTCGGAAACCTCGAGGAAGCTGTTTGTTCACAGGAATACGCTTGTCTACAGGCTCGAGAAAATCAAGAAAATTACGGGTCTTGACCTGCGCGAGTTCGACCACGCGATAATATTCAAGGTCGCGCTCATGGTAAAACGCTACTTATCCTCGCATGAAGCTGCGTTTTAATCCGGAAAGAATACGTTTTTTTCTGTATGGTGCGGTTATTTGCCGCGCCATAAAGCTTGAAAAGACATGATTTTTTGGGGGTTCTTTGGATGGTCAGGATGCTTGATGTCTGCAAGGTCTATGAAAACGGAACGCCGGCTCTTGCGGGCATAAATTTAAGAATAGACGAGGGGGAGTTCGTTTTTCTTGTGGGTTCGTCCGCGTCCGGCAAATCCACTATCGTAAAGATATTGACCAGCGAAATAAAAATGACCTCGGGCAGGGCTATCGTTAACGGCCGCAACCTGAACCGTCTCAAGCCCTCCGAAGTTCCAAAGCTCAGACGCACACTCGGGGTCGTGTTTCAGGACTTCAGGCTGATTGAGAAAAAAACCGTTTATGAAAACGTGGCGTTCGCGATGCGCGCGGTGGGCGCGGCGCCGCGGATTATAAAAAAACGCGTGCCCTATGTGTTGAAGCTTGTAGGCCTTGAAAACAAACAAAAATCATTTCCGTACGAATTGTCGGGCGGCGAGCAGCAGCGGGTTGCGGTTGCGCGCGCGATTGTAAACAACCCGAGCATGATAATAGCCGACGAGCCTACCGGAAATTTAGACCCCAAAATGTCGCTCGACATTATGGTACTGCTTGACAAGATTAATTCTCTCGGAACCACCGTGCTTGTCGTCACACATGAGCGGGAGCTGGTCGATTCCTTCTCAAAGCGTGTGGTCGCAATCGATAACGGCAGGATAATAAGCGATAGGACGGGTGGTTATTACCAAAATGAGATTATATAATTTATCGTATTTTATAAGAGAAAGCTTTGAGAGCATATTTAAGCACCGTTTTATGAGTTTTGCCGCGTTAAGTGTCATTACCGCCTGTCTTCTGCTAATGGGAAGCTTCACGCTGGTGGTCGTTAATATAGAAAACATGTTAAAGGACATTGAGGACAAAAACGAAATAATCGCGTATGTAAAACTGGATTATACATATGACCAGGCGACGGCGCTGGAAGGCAAAATACGAGAAATCGACGATATCTCGGAGCTTGAGTTTATTACCAAGGAACGCGCGCTCCAGGACTTTAAGGAAAAGAAAAAAGAGCTTAAGGACCTGCTTGACTATATAGACGAGGATAATCCCTTAAGATACAGATACAGGTTAAAAATACATGACATCAGAGACACCGAAACCGTCGCGCGGAAGCTTGGCCGGATAGAGGGCATCGATAAGGTCGGCGCGCGCAGCGATATAACCGACCGTATCATCAGGGTGCGCGACGTGGTTACCGCGATATGCGTTGTTCTTATCGCTATACTGTTTTTGGTTTCGATATTCATAATTTCAAACACCGTCAATCTCACGATATTCAACCGCCGGGAGGAAATCGCCATTATGAAAATGGTGGGCGCGACGGACGGTTTTGTTCGTTTTCCGTTCATCATCGAGGGCTTAATCCTCGGTATCGGCGGCGCGGTGCTGTCATTGCTGCTGCAATGGGGCATTTACGAGTATATCGCGAGCCTTGTGGCTAAAAGCATACCGTTTTTCAGCATTATAAGCTTCTCAGACATACTGCACCGTCTTGCGCTGATATTCTTCGGCACGGGCATACTTGTGGGCGGTCTGGGCAGCGCGATTACACTCCGCAAATTCTTAAAAGTTTAGTATAATTCCACTCCCGCGGGGAGATAACCCGCTCTCTCCCTCTGGGGAGAGATGTCAAAACTTAAAACGAAATGATTGCGTTAACAGGTTGGCATAAGTGACGCTATCTCCCCCTCGGGGGAGAGATGTCAACACATAAATCAGCGTGATTGGGTTAGCAAGGGGGGCATAAGATGAAGCAGAAGAATGTTAAGAGGATTGCCACGATTATCGCGGCGCTTCTCGTTTCGCTTCTTATAATACCGTTTATACTGGATATTTTTATATATTCAAAGACCGAAAACGGCACAGCGTCCGCCGCGACCACGGTTTCGGGCTTAAACAGTAAGCTTGATAATCTTGATAAGGAAATGAAAAAAATCAAGAACGAGCTTAGCAAGCTTCAGAACCAGAAAAAATCGACGATGCGGAAAAAAGAGGTTCTTGACAGCCAGATAAGCGTTACCGAGCAGCAGATACAAACAATAAACCAGTTAATTGCCGAGCTTGACAAGCAGATAAACCAATATGCCGGCTTGCTGCGTCAGGCGGAGCAGGACGAAAAAGAGCAGTACGAGCTGTTTTTAAAGCGGGTCCGCGTTATGGAGGAGGAAGGGGACGTGTCGTTAATCGGCGTCCTGCTCTCGGCGGACAGCTTTTCGGAGTTTCTTACAAGCTACGAAATAATCGAGGATATCGTAAGCTTTGACAGAAAAGTCATATCAGACCTTGAAACAACGCGGAAGAACATCGCGACCGCAAAGCAGGAAATCGAGAATAACAAATCGGAGCAGGCAAAGGCAAAGGCGAAGCTTTCCGAAAAGCAAAGCTCGCTCAAGACACAGATGAACCAGGCGAACAATCTTATAAAATCGCTTGAATCCGAAAGCGCGGAATACAAAAAGGCGTATGACCGAGCCGAGCGTGAGCAGAATAAGGTCAAGGCGGAATTAAAAGAGCTTCTGAAAAAACAGTCGGGCTCGGGGACATATGTGGGCGGCGTATTTATATGGCCGACGCCGGGATATACACGCATAACATCGCCGTACGGCAACCGTTTCGACCCGATTTTTAAAAGAAATAAAAAGCATACGGGTATCGATATCGGCGCGCCGGCGGGCGCGAAAATAGTCGCGGCCAATACCGGAACCGTCATCACCGCGGGGTATTCGTCCCAGGGATACGGGAATTACGTCATAATTGACCACGGCGGCGGCAAGAGCACGCTGTACGCGCATATGAGCAAAATCGCCACGAGAAAGGGCAAAAAGGTGACAAAAGGCGATACCATCGGGTATGTCGGCTCGACGGGCTATTCGACGGGTCCGCATCTGCACTTTGAGGTTCTGATTAACGGCGATGACGTAAATCCGATGAATTATTTCAAGAAGGTATAGAGGAGCAATTCATGAAAAAACGGCAAATAACCACAACCGCCGCGCTTATGCTTCTGACCGCGGCGGTAACGTATGCGGGAACGCTGTATTCAGTGGAGCGTGAATACGACGAAAAGCTTGACAATTTCAACACGCAGGAGCAGGAATACGCGAGAATAACCGAGGTAAGAAAGTATATCGACAATTACTATATAAACGATTATGACAGAAACAAGCTTATTGACGGAGCCCTTTACGGCATGGTCGCGTTTTTGGGGGATAAGTGGTCATATTACTTAGACCCGGAGCAGTTTGCGAGCTTTAATAACTCCCTGGAAAGCAGAATGGTCGGCATCGGTATAAACGCGGCGTATGATTACGATACCGAAGGGATATTGATATTCGAGGTATTCGAGGGCTCTCCCGCCGAAAAGGCGGGGCTTCGTCCCCTTGATATCATAACCCATGTTGACGGCGTCGCGGTCGGTGAAACAGGCTTTGACGCGGCGGTAAACAAGGTGCGCGGCGAGCAGGGTACCGCCGTCAGGCTCACGGTGAGAAAAGCCGATACGGGCAAAACCGTCGATACAAGCATTATCCGTCAGAGTATTGATATTGAGAGCGTCAAGGCGCGGATAATCGACAATAATATCGGATATATTAAAATACGCAGTTTTGACAGCAATGTGGACAAACCCTTCGAGGAGGCTCTAAAAAACCTTCTGAAAGCGAACGTGAGCGGGATTGTGTTCGACGTTCGCAACAATCCGGGCGGTACGATGCAGAGTCTTGTCAATATTCTGGATTTGCTTCTGCCCGAGGGCAGGATAATAAGCGAGAAGAATAAAAACGGCGATATGAAGGAATATACATCGGACGCGAACGAGGTTAAGCTGCCGATGGCAGTGCTTATCAACGAATACAGCATAAGCGCGGCCGAATTCTTCGCGGCGTCGCTTCAGGAATACGGCAAGGCGACAATCGTGGGCACGCCGACCACCGGAAAGGGCAGCGCGCAGAAGCCTATTGCGCTTGAAGGCGGGGGCGGGCTGATACTGTCAACAAGCAAGTATTATACGGCTAAGGGCGCAAGCCTTGCCGAGACGGGCGGCATAAAGCCGGATACCGAAGTTCCGCTTACCCAGGACGAGATAAAAAGATTTTACAAGCTCACCGAAACCGAGGACAGACAGCTTCAGGCTGCGATAGGGGCGATAAAGAACAAAACCGGGAGCTTAAAGCCGCAATAATTTTTAGTCATATCATACGGTACTCCGTCGTAATATTCTATTAGTTATTCTTAACTGATGGTTTTGCGGCGGAGGCGGTTTTATGCTGGCTTTAATCCTGCCTGTGTTCAGGGACAAGGCCGGGTTTTTTAAAAAAGGTTTTGAGATATCTCGAAGCACTATGTTCGGGATTAGATTTTTAAGGCTTGATATTTATCATGAAAAACGCGTCACAAAACCCGCCCTTTACCGCCGCGTGAAGAAAGCGCTTAAAGCGCTGCGCGTTCAAGGCGCTTCCCGCGCGATAGTTCCGGACGGTTTTGAATATAAACCCATGGTGTTTTCCTCGGGTATTAGTATTATAGACGCAAGGCCGATATATTTAATGATGCTGCCGGAGCTTTTGCGCATCTCGGCGGATTTGCTCGGTATCGACACAAGGCGCTCGCTTGCGGTTGTGCACGGCGGAGGTGTCACGGATACGCAAAGAACCGTGACGGGGCTTAAGGATACCGTGCGGTTTATATCGGTTACCGGTAAGTATGGGGAGGAGATATTCAGAAGCTTTCTTGAAAAGACGGGAATATCCGTTATGAAAGGAGATGTACCGGCAGAGCTATATGAAAACCGTATAGATATTTATCTTGACGACGGCGACGGCAAAATACTCGAAATCGACGGCCGGAGTCTGTCGGCGGGGGATATCGAATTTGAGCGGCCCGAGGGTTCTCCCGGGTTTATTCCGGACGGGGCTATAGCCCAGCTTTATAAGGTCTTGACGGATAACGGGCTTATTTTACCGGAGCATATTTCGGTAAGAAAAGTGTTATTCGGGAAAACTACGGCATAATATGATTCGGCGCAAGCGGTGTTTATTCTCACTGTCGGAGGAACAGGTGGAATAAGCAAAGCTTTTCATTATATCAGCTTGCCGAATGAAAAGAGAATAACCGCTTGATTCCCCCCTCGGGGGGAATAAGCAGAGCGGTTTCATTAATTATTAAGCTTGACTTGCCTCTTGACATCTTATAACCGTAACAATATAATAGTTAACAATATAATCGAAACAATACTATTCGTGTTAGGGTTGTGGGAACATGTAGCGAGACAACAAGCAAAATGAGGTGTGGATATGCAGAAAGTATATAAACTGACAAAAGAGAGACTACAGGAACTGAAGGAAGAGCTGAACTATCTGAAAACCGTTCGCGAAAAGGAGGTAGCGGAGCAAATCAAGGAAGCAAGGTCATACGGAGACCTCAACGAGAACAGCGAGTATGACGAGGCGAAAAACGAGCAGGGTAAGCTGTTTTCGCGCATTGCCGAAATTGAGAACATTATCGCGAACTCGGTCATAATCGAGGAGGACCAGATAAGCACCGATGTGGTCACTACGGGATGCAAGGTTGTTGTTCTGGATATGGCCGACAATACTGAAAAGACTTATCATCTGGTCGGTTCACAGGAAGCCGATCCGTACAGGTATAGGATATCCGACGAATCGCCGTTCGGCAAGGCATTGCTCGGAAGCAAGATTGACGACGTGGTATCCGTACAGGCTCCGGCCGGAATTCTCAAGTTTAAGGTTGTTGAAATCAGCAAATAGTATTATATAACAGCCGGGGGCCGATAAAACCCGCCCTCTGCTGTTTTTTAATTATTCGATAAATTCTGGAGGAAGCGCAAATGACAAACGACAGCGGCAGCATGAACAATCTATCCGGTGAAAGCGTTGATTCAGGCGAGCTTTTGAGAATAAGGCGCGAAAAGCTCACACGCCTGACCGAAGAGGGAGACAATCCCTATGAGAAGGTAAAATACAACCAGACCCACCATGCCGCCGACATAACGGATAACTTCGACGAGATGGAGGGCAGGAACGTAAGCCTCGCGGGGCGCATGATGAGCCGCCGCGACATGGGCAAGGCGTTTTTTTGCGACTTACTGGACTTTACCGGTAAAATCCAGCTCTATATCAGGATTAACGATGTGGGTGAAGAGGATTTCGCGAAATTCAAGAGGTTTGACATAGGCGATATTATCGGCGTCGAGGGCACGGTTTTCAAAACCCGCCGCGGCGAAATATCGGTGCACTGCACGGGCGTAACGCTTCTCGCGAAGTCACTGAAGCCCTTGCCCGAGAAGTTCCACGGCCTGAGAGACCAGGATTTAAGATACCGTCAAAGATATGTCGATTTAATCGTAAATCCCGAGGTCAAGGAGACGTTTTTAAAGCGCTCGGAGATAATAAGGGAAATCAGAAATTATCTTGACGGCAAGGGCTTTTTAGAGGTGGACACCCCAGTGCTGCACACGCTTGAAATCGGCGCCGCGGCGCGCCCGTTCGTCACCCACCACAACACGCTGGACATCCCGATGTATCTCAGAATCGAGACGGAGCTTTTTTTGAAGAGGCTTATTGTCGGCGGCCTTGAGAAGGTCTACGAAATGGGCAGGATATTCAGGAACGAGGGAATGAGCATAAAGCACAACCCCGAGTTTACCTCAATGGAGGTATATCAGGCGTATACGGACTATTTCGGCATGATGGATCTGGTCGAGGATATGTACAGGCATATCACAAAAACCGTATGCGGCTGTGAGAAAATCGCCTATCAGGGCACAGAGATTGACATGTGCTCGCCGTGGGAGCGGATGACCATGGCGGAGGCTGTAAAAAAACATGCCGGCGTGGACTTCGACGAATGGGCGGATGACGCGTCAGCGGTGCGCGCCGCCGGGGAGCATAAGCTCGATGTCGAAAAAAACGCCACGAAAGGCGAGGTTCTTGTCGCTTTCTTCGAGGAGTTTGTCGAGGATAAGCTTATCAACCCGACAATTATATACGACTATCCCGTCGAGGTTTCCCCGCTTGCCAAGCGCAAGAAGGACAACCCGATGTTCACCGAGCGGTTTGAGTTCTTTATTTACTCGCGTGAGATGGGCAACGCCTTTTCGGAGCTAAACGACCCGATAGACCAGCGGAAGCGTTTTGTAAAGCAGGTAGAGGACAAGAAGAAGCTCGGAATCAACGCGGAGGTTGACGAGGATTTTTTAAACGCGCTCGAATACGGCATGCCGCCCACCGGCGGACTGGGAATAGGGGTGGACAGGCTTGTCATGCTATTAACCGACAGCTCGTCCATTCGCGACGTGATACTGTTCCCGACAATGAAGCCGTAATGTGTGCGAAAAGGTGAAGCGTATGAAAAGCAGCGATTCTTTTGATTTATTCGAGGTTTTCAAGCCCGGGTACATGGACGGCGCGACGTTCCGGCAAAAGTTTTTTTACTGGTTCAGAAACGTCTATTGGTACCATTATAAAAAGCAGACGCTGCTCGCGATATTCGGGCTGATACTGCTTTGCGTGTTCATCGGCGATATCGTATACCGCGAAAAGTATGATTTGTGCTTAATCGTCGGCGGGGACACGATGGTCGAATCCGAAGCGCTTTCAAAGCTCTCGGAGGAGCTTAAGACGGTTATTCCCGACGCCGACGGCGACGGAAAAATAAATATTAAATATCAGATGCTCTATACCGGCTTGCTTCGTGACAAGCCGGAGGAAGGGCAGGTGTTTGACGAGATGCTGGGCGCGGCGGTGCAGAAAATCCAGTTAAGCTTCGCGGATGACGACACTTTGCTTTTTATCCTTGACAAAAGCTTTGCGGACTGGTACGCCGCCGAGGGCGCGTTCGAGCCGCTTTCGGGTATGGATATTGCCTCCGAAAATGAGTATTGCGTCCGGGCGGACGAAAAGGAATTGTTCAAAAAGCTGGGGATTAAAAACCCGGGAGGCTGGTATGCCGGAATTAAGGTGAAAAACGAAAGCCGGGCTAAAAACCCGAAAATCCTTAAAAAATACGAGGCCGCGGAAGCCGCGCTGAAAGCTATCGCAAAATAGCCGTATTAAACGGGAGAAAGCCGGATGACGAAAAAGACGGTGAGTCTGTTCGGGGACAAGCCCGTTAATTATCTTATGAAGAGCATTACCGCGGCGCGCAAATCCGACAGCAAATCCGTTTTGGTCCCGCCCCGCGGCGATTACCGCGTCGGCGAAAAGGATGTCCTGATTGTCACTGGTAAAAACAAGGATATCGAAAGGCTGCACGAAAAATGAGCGAACGCATTACAAGCCGCAGAAACAGACTGGTACTACATTATAAAAGCCTTCTGACCGATAAAAAATACAGGTATGAAAACCGCGCGTTCGTATGCGACGGCATAAAGCTTCTTAATGAGGCGATAGCCGAAAGCGTTATTATTCGCTCGGCGCTGATTGACGAGCGGATTTCGGAAGAGCTTTTTTCCGGGCGTGAACCGCGGGATTTTCGCGTGTATACCGCGCCGCGGGAGATAATAGAGGCCGTGTCAACGCTTAGCACCCCGCAGGGCGTACTGTTCGAGTGCGAAATGCCGGCGCCGCGGAAGATTGCGGGAGAGCGTTTTATATTGCTTGACGGCTTGCAGGATACGGGAAACATAGGTACGATAATCAGGTGCGCCGACGCGTTATCAATAGACGCGGTAATCTGCGACGGCTGCGCGGATATATATAACCCTAAAGTCGTACGCTCGGCAATGGGCTCGCTGTTCAGGGTCAATGCCGTAAACACTAAGCTTCCGGACGCTATACCGATGCTTCATGATATGAAAATACCGGTCTATGCCGCCCGTCTCGAAAAGGACTCGGCGGACGTAAGCTCGGTTGATTTGACAAAATGCGCGGTTATAATCGGAAACGAGGGCGCGGGCGTCCGCGACGTGATTGCCGGGCTATGCGACGGCAGTATCGTGATACCCATGAGCGGCCGGGCTGAGTCACTCAACGCCGCTCTTGCCGCCGCGATTATCATGTATGAGATGACGCGGGGAAAAAGCAGGTGAGGATATGGCATCGCTGCAATACTGGATATGGCTGACGACGCTTAAGGGAATCGGGCCGAAAAAGGCCGCGAGGCTCCTTGACAGGTTCGGCACGCCCGAAAAAATACATGCCGCCCCGCCGGAGGAGTTCGAGGAGGTTCGCGAGCTTAATCTCGCGGACAGGCAGGTGCTTTTGAATAAATCCCTTGACGGGGCCGAAAGAATTCTTGAGGTGTGCGCGAGAAAGAACATAGAGATATTGACGATTCATGATACCGAATACCCGGAAAGGCTTAAAAACATCGATACGCCGCCGCCCGTGCTGTACCTTCGCGGGAAGCTTCCGGATATCGACGACACCCCCGTAATCGCGATTGTGGGCTCAAGACGCTCGACTCCGTACGGCCTCGGCGCCGCCGAAAAAATATCCTCCGAGATATCCCGCGGCGGCGGGATTGTGGTGTCGGGCATGGCGCGCGGCATTGACAGCGCGGCGCATATAGGCGCTCTGAACGCCGGGAAGCCTACTGCGGCGGTTTTGGGCTGCGGCGTGGACGTATGCTACCCCAAAGAGAATAAGCGGCTTATGGAGTCGATTATATGCACGGGCGCGGTTATAAGCGAATACCCTCCGGGTACCGGCCCCGAGGCCTCGAATTTTCCGCCGAGAAACAGGATAATAAGCGGACTTTCCGTCGGCGTCGTCGTAATCGAGGCGCCGGGACGAAGCGGTTCTCTGATAACCGCGAATTACGCGTTGGAGCAGAACCGGGACGTGTTCGCGGTGCCCGGGAATATCGACAAGGCCAGCAACGAGGGAGTCAACAACCTGATAAAAGACGGCGCGAAGCTTGTCACCTCGGGCGAAGACGTGCTTTGCGAGTATATCTGCCGGTTTCCGCACAGAATTAATATTGACGATATATATTCGCGGAAAAATCCCGGTGAGCAAAAAACGCCGGAGCGGACGCGGCCGGATTTGGACGGGATTCTTGAAAAACTCCGTGAAAAGATAAGCGACGAGGAATTAACGCTTGTCAAAGCCATAGGAACGGACACGCCGCATATAGACGAGATAATAGCAAAAAGCGGTTTTCCCGCGCAAAACGCGCTGTCCTGTCTTACTATGCTTGAAATAAAAGGGATTGTTTCGCAGCTTTCGGGTAAAAGATTCGCGTTATCGGATAAAATACATAGCGGACAACAATAAAAACGTGTGGAGGTTAATTAATGTCATATCTCGTTATAGTTGAGTCGCCGTCCAAAGCGAAAAGCATTGAAAAATATCTCGGTAAAAAATATAAGGTCAGGGCTTCCATGGGGCATCTGCGCGATCTGCCCAAGAGCAAGCTCGGAATTGACATCGAAAATAACTTCGAGCCGCAATACGTCGCGATACGCGGCAAAAACGATATTATTTCCGAGCTTAAAAAGCTTGCCGCGGAAAGCGAGGAGGTCTATCTCGCGACCGACCCGGACCGCGAGGGGGAGGCTATTTCGTGGCATTTAAAAGAGCTTCTGAAGCTGGAGGACGGTAAAACCAAGCGTGTGGCGTTTAACGAAATCACGCCTAAGGTTGTGCTTGAAAGCATCAACAACCCGCGGGATATCGATATAAACTTAGTTGACGCCCAGCAGGCGAGACGGCTGCTTGACCGTATCGTGGGCTATATGCTTTCGCCGCTTTTATGGAAAAAGGTCAGATGGGGGCTCTCCGCCGGACGCGTCCAGTCGGTCGTAACTCGGCTTGTAATCGACAGGGAAAACGAGATACGGGCGTTTGTGTCGAAGGAGTACTGGACGCTTGACGCGATACTCGGAAAGGAAGATAAGGACGGAAGGTTTACCGCGCGCTTTTACGGCGACGCGAAGGGCAAAATCGAGATAGAGTCGAAAGACAAGGCCGACGGCATAATAAACGCGGTAAAGGACGCGCGGTTTACGGTTAAATCGATTAAAAGGGCGCCGAAGCAGAAAGCGCCCGCGCCGCCGTTTAACACCTCCACGCTTCAGCAGGAGGCTTCAAGAAAGCTGGGCATGGTCCCGCGGCGTACCATGGCGATAGCCCAGCAGCTCTATGAGGGAATAGACGTTAAAAACCATGGCATCACAGGTCTTATTACCTATATGCGTACGGATTCGCTGCGCCTTTCCGCGGAGGCTGTACACGCCGCGAGGGAGCTTATCGCGAAAAAATTCGGCGAGGATTTTCGTCCGAAATCCGCGCGCGTATATAAATCCAAAAGCACGTCACAGGACGCGCATGAGGCTATCCGCCCGACGTACGCGGAGCTTTCGCCCGACGAAATAAAGGACAGCCTTACGTCTGAGCAGTACAAGCTGTATAAGCTTATCTGGTCGCGCTTTATCGCGTGTCAGATGTCAAACGCGGTATACGATACGATAAGCGTCGATATTGAGGCGAGCTCGTATATCTTTCGCGCGACCAGCTCGAAAATAACGTTTCCGGGCTATACCGCGATGTACGTCGAGGGAAGCGACGAGAACACAAAAGAGGAGGATGGCGCTCTGCCAGACCTTAAGCAGGGCGATTTCCTGAAGCTCTTTGAGTTAAAGACCGACCAGCATTTTACGACCCCGCCCTCGCGCTATACCGAGGCGAGCCTGATTAAGGCAATGGAGGAAAAGGGTATCGGCCGCCCGAGCACTTACGCGCCCACGATTTCAACGATACTCGAGCGCGAATATGTCATAAAGGAAAATAAATTCTTAAAGCCCACGCCTCTCGGCGAGGTGGTAAACAGCCTGATGATGGACAAGTTCAAGGATATCATAGATGTGGAGTTCACCGCGCGCATGGAGGAAGACCTTGACGAAATCGAGGAGGGCAGAAAGAAATGGAAGAAAACACTTGAAAGCTTTTACTCCTCGTTTTCAAAGGAATTGGAGCAGGCGGAGATTGATTTAAAGGACACGCGCCTTAAGGTGCCCGACGAGGAGACGGATATAATCTGCGAATTATGCGGCAGGAACATGGTTATTAAAGCCGGCAGGTTCGGGAAGTTTCTGGCATGTCCCGGATATCCCGAATGCAAAAACACGAAGGCGATTGTGGAGGAAACACCCGGTGAGTGTCCGAGCTGCGGCGGGAAGATTTTAAAGAAAAAATCGAAAAACGGCTATACCTACTACGGGTGTGAGAAGTTTCCCGAATGCACATTCATGACATGGGACGTCCCGCAAAAGGAAAAATGCTCGGCGTGCGGCAAAACCTTATATAAGCGTTCGGGGCGCGGTCCCAAGAAGCCGTTCTGCGCTAACCCGGAATGCTCCGAATACGTTCCGCAGGAGAAGAAGGAAACGCCGAAGAGCGGCGCAAAGGCGGAAAAGGCCGCAAAGACCGCAAAGACCGCAAAGACCAAAGGCGCGGCGAAGAAAAAAACCCGCGCGAAAAGTAAAGGCAATGAATAATGTCCGGGTAATAGGCGCGGGGCTCGCGGGCTGCGAGGCCGCGTGGCAGCTCGCGGAACGCGGGATTAATGTATTCCTGCACGAGATGAAGCCGGAGAAAAGAACGCCTGCGCATAACTCCGATGATTTCGCGGAGCTTGTATGCTCAAACTCCTTAAGGTCGGATATAATCGAAAACGCGGTCGGGCTTCTTAAGGAAGAGATGCGCCGGCTCGGCTCGCTTATAATGGCGTGCGCGGATGCCTGCCGCGTCGCCGCGGGCGGCGCGCTCGCGGTGGACAGGGAAGTGTTTTCGAAAACCGTAACGGGAAGGATTACAAGCCACCCGTCCGTCACGGTCGTACACGGCGAGGTTACGGAAATTCCGGCGGATATGCCCGTGATTGTCGCGACGGGGCCGTTGACCTCGGACAAGCTCGCGGATTCGATACGTAAGCTTGTCGGTGCCGATTATCTGAGCTTTTATGACGCCGCAGCGCCGATTGTCACGGCTGAAAGCATAGATTTAAACCACGCGTTTTTCGCCTCGCGCTACGGCAGGGGCGGGGACGATTATTTAAACTGCCCGATGACCCGCGAGGAATACGAGGCGTTTCACCGTGAGCTGACGGGCGCGGGGCAGGCGGAGATACACGGCTTTGAGGACGAAAACGTGTTCGAGGGCTGTATGCCCGTCGAGGTTATGGCGCGCCGCGGTCGCGACACGCTGCTTTTCGGGCCGTTAAAGCCCGTCGGATTATCAGACCCCAGAACAAACAGCATGCCCTACGCGGTCGTACAGCTAAGGCGCGACAACGCGGCGGGCACGCTGTATAATCTCGTGGGGTTCCAGACGCATCTGAAATTCGGCGAGCAGAAGCGGGTTTTCTCGATGATTCCCGCCTTAAAAAACGCCGAGTTCGCGCGATACGGCGTTATGCACAGAAACACATATATAAACTCGCCCCGGCTGCTTAACCCGGATTATTCGCTCATAGACAATCCCGATGTGTATTTCGCCGGTCAGATTACGGGCGTCGAGGGGTATGTGGAATCCGCGGCTTCCGGGCTTTGCGCGGGACTGATGCTTGCGCGAAGGCTCTCGGGGCTTTCCCCGGAAAATTTTTCGGACAAAACCGCGATAGGCGCGCTTTCGGCGTATGTAAGCAACAGGAGCGTTACGGATTTTCAGCCGATGAACATAAATTTCGGTATTATCGCGCGTCTTGAGGAACGGTTTAAGGGCAAGCGTAATAAAAGGATTATGATTGCCGAACGCGCGCTCAGAGAGATAGAAAATTCGGGCATTAATTCGGGGAGGTAATTATGAGGATACTGATTGACGCAATGGGCGGGGATAACGCGCCGCGCGAGATTGTTCACGGCGCGCTGATGGCCGCGCGCGAATACAAAATAGAGCCTGTTTTAGTCGGCAGGAAAGAGGAGATACTTTCGGTTTCGGAAAGCCATCCGGAATACGCGGATATCGAAAGCACGGTTATAGACGCGCGCGAGGTCGTTACGATGGACGACAACCCCGCAAGCGTTATGCAGGAGAAAAAGGACGCCTCGATGACGGTAGCGTTAAGAGCGCTCGCAAACGGTGAGGGCGACGCGTTAGTCTCCGCGGGAAGCACGGGGGCGTTACTCATACAGTCAACCCTTATTGCAAAGCGAATAAAGGGAATCCGCCGGGCGGCGCTTTCGCCGCTTCTGCCGACGGAAAACGGAAAGGCGCTTCTGATAGACTGCGGCGCGAATGCCGAATGCACGCCCGAGTACCTGCTGCAGTTTGCCTATATGGGCGCGTACTATATGGAAAACGTGTTTAATGTTAAAAATCCGCGCGTGGGGCTTTTAAATATCGGTACCGAGCCGCATAAGGGAGACAAGCTCCGGCAGGCGGCGTTCGAGCTTTTAAGCGGGACAGGGGAGCGGATAAACTTTATCGGCAATATCGAAAGCCGGGACGTCCTGTACGGCGCGGCGGACGTTATCGTCACCGACGGGTTTACCGGGAACATCCTGCTTAAGGCGATTGAGGGCGCGGGGCTGTACTTCGCGCGCGAGCTGAAGGGTATTTTCATGAAGTCTGTTTTAACAAAGCTATCCGCGCTTATGGTTTCGGGCGGCATACGCGGGTTTAAGAGAAAATTCGATTATAACGAAACGGGCGGCGCGCCGCTTCTCGGCATATCAAAGCCAGTCATCAAGGCGCACGGCTCGGCGAACGCGGTCGCTTTTAAAAACGCGATCGGTCAGGCGTATGAATTCGTCAACACCGGAATAATCGGAAAAATCGAAAAAGACATCGGATTTATGACGGAGGGGTGAACCGCTTGGAGCGTCTGGAAGAGAGAATAGGATATAAATTCAAAAACAGAAAACACTTAGAAACTGCCCTGATACACAGCTCGTACGCCAACGAAAACCGCGACAGAAAGCTTAAAAGCAACGAGCGTCTCGAGTTTCTGGGAGATTCGGTACTCGGTATGATATGTTCGGTATACCTGTATAAGAAATATCCGTCCGTTAAGGAGGGTGAGCTTACAAAACGCAGGTCGGCGCTTGTGTGCGAAAGCTCGCTATGCGAAAGCGCGCGCAAAATCGGGCTCGGCTCCTGCCTCATGCTCGGGAAAGGCGAGGAAAGCGGCGGCGGGCGCGACAGAACCTCGATATTGGCGGACGCGTTCGAGGCGCTTATCGGCGCGATTTACTTAGACGGCGGCGAGGAGGTCGCGCGGCGGTTTATAAACCGGTTCATACTTCGCGAGGAAGAGGGCAAAAGCAAGGAGATTACGGATTACAAGACGCTGCTTCAGGAGATTGTTCAGAAAAGCCATGAGGAGGTCATGTCCTACCGCCTGTGTGACGCAATCGGCCCCGACCACGAAAAGAAATTTATAGTCGAGGTGCTGTTCAACAGCAACGTGATAGGCACGGGCGAAGGGCACAGCAAAAAGGAAGCCGAGCAGATGGCGGCAAAATCCGCGCTGCAGTTAATGGGAATTAACGTATAGAATCCGCGAGCTGTAAGGATAATTGCCGCTTTTTACTTTTTCAATAGTGAAACACAATTGTTCTGATATCATAGTATTTGTGATATGAGCTTGCCCAGTATAACGCCACCAAGGCTTAAAAACAGGTTTAAGATGATATTTAAAGCACCTAATAAGTAATTACCGCCATCAAGAAGGCTTATTGTTTCATAGCTGAATGTGGAAAATGTCGTTAATCCACCCATTAGTCCGGTTGTAAGAAATAATTTTAAATTAGGAGATATTACCTCTGATTTAATACCGAAACTCATAATAAAACCTATTAAAATCCCACCTATTACATTGACTGTTAAAGTCCCATAGGGCAGTTGAGTACCGAATATTCCGGGAGAATATGAAGTTATTAGATATCTCAAGCAGCAACCTATAAACCCACCGATACCAACAATAAGAAGTTTTTGCATTCCGGTCATCTCCTTAAAAAAATAAAAGACACCTACCTTTTAAAGTAGGAGTCATTAGCTTTAAGCATATAAAGGTGAACTCCATCACCTTTGTCTATTATACTTTATATACAGTAAAAAATCTACAATTTTTTTCAAGCGTTTCTTAGCTATAGAAGCACCGAACGTCAGCACAGACAACCGCAAACCGTAGCCTGAATTTATCTTTCAATACTGACAGAAGATGTCAGCACTCATCTGTAAATTCCGTAAATGCCGTTGCTGAAGCTAAAAGCATCCACGAGTCAGCACAATAAAAGCATCCACGAGTCAGCATAAAAGTCTTGATTTTTTTATTTCCATGTGGTATCATTCTAATGTTGCATTATCGGCTGCCGAAAGAGGTGAACAAAATGAAAAAGGATATTCATCCCGAATACGGTCAGACTAAGATAACCTGCGCGTGCGGCGAGGTTATAGAAACCGGTTCGACGAAAAAGGACATAAGAATCGATATTTGTTCCAAGTGCCATCCGTATTTCACCGGCAAGCAGAAGCTTGTCGATACCGGCGGGCGTGTTGACAGGTTCAACCGGAAGTTCGGTATGTCCAAGGAAGGCAAGTAGTTACGAATTTTAAAAACACCGGGGCTTTTTCGCTCCGGTGTTTTCAACAAAGATATCGGGGATAAAAAAATGGTATGTTTGGGTAACGACTGGGACAACCTGTTAATGGACGAATTCGATAAGGAATACTATCATAACCTGCGTAATTTCCTGAAATACGAATATACGCACCATACCGTATACCCGGATATGTACGACATTTTCAACGCGCTGCGGCTTACGCCCTTTGAGTCCGTCAAGGCCGTGATACTGGGGCAGGACCCGTACCACGGGCCGGGACAGGCGCACGGGCTCGCGTTCTCCGTAAAACCGGGTATAGCGCTGCCGCCCTCGCTTGTCAATATATTCAAGGAGCTGCGCGCCGATTTGGGGATAGAGCCGCAGTCGGGCGGATGTCTGATACCGTGGGCAAAGCAGGGAGTCCTGCTGCTCAACACGGTTCTGACCGTCCGGGAAGGGCAGGCGAATTCCCACCGCGGCAAAGGCTGGGAGATATTTACCGACGAGGTAATCCGGCGTCTTAATTTCCGCGATACGCCGGTTGTGTTCCTGCTCTGGGGCAGACCCGCGCGCGAAAAGAAGAGCCTTATTACCAACCCCCGTCATTACATACTCGAAGCCGCGCACCCGAGCCCCTTGTCGGCGACATACGGTTTTTTCGGATGCAGGCATTTTTCAAAGACAAACGGAATTTTAACGGAAAACGGGGAAACGCCGGTCGACTGGCGGCTCGGTTAGTCTTCCCGATTGGATTTTATCTCGTCAATAAGCGTATACATTTCATCCAAAGAGGACAGGTGGGATACCCTGTCCTTATAACATCCCGCGTTTCTGATACCCTTTAAGTACCACGCGAGATGCCGGCGGGCTTCGAGCATGGCGAGTTTTTCGCCCTTGCGGCCGGCGGAGAGGCCTATCTGACGCGCGGCGGTATCCAAGCGTACCTCAAGCGACGGGGGCGCGGGCGGAGAAATGCCGGAGATTGCCGCGTTTGCCTCGGAGAATATCCAGGGGTTTCCGAGCGCCGCGCGGCCTATCATCGCGGCCGCGGCGCCCGTGTGCTCAAGGATTTTAACGCAGTCCTCCGCGCTTTTTATGTCACCGTTCGCGACAACCGGTATCTTTACGGCGGATACCGCTTGTCCGATAATATCCCAATCCGCGCGGCCCGAATACATCCGGGTTCTTGTTCTGCCGTGAACGCATATCGCGGCCGCGCCCGCGGCCTCAGCGGTTTTGGAAAACTCAACGGCGTTAATATGGCTTTCGTCCCAGCCCTTGCGGATTTTGACCGTCACGGGTATACTTACCGCGGAAACCACCGCGCGGATGATTTTTTCGGAAAGCTTTGTATCCCTCATAAGCGCGCAGCCGTCGCCGTTTGAGACGATTTTCGGAGTCGGGCAGCCCATGTTAATATCAAGCAGGGCGGCGTTTGAAAGGCTTACCGCCTTTCGCGCGGCCTCCGCCATTATTTCCGCGTCGCTTCCGAAAATCTGTACCGCGAGCGGAAAATCGCGCCCGTCCGTATCGAGCAGGCGGCATGTCTTCTTATCCTGATAAACAAGGGCACGGCTGCTTATCATCTCGGTATATGTGAGTGACGCGCCGAGCTCACGGCATACCGCGCGAAACGCGAAATCGGTAACGCCCGCCATCGGCGCGAGAAACACCCGGCCGTTTATTTTTACATCTCCGATATTCAATATATACTTCTCCCGTAATATAAATATAATTGCCGTTTAATCCTCCCCCTCGGGGGAGGATAACAAGCAAAGTCATGAATATATTTAGTTTCCGTAATATAAGTATAGTTGCCGTTTAATCCTCCCCCTCGGGGGAGGATAACAAGCAAAGTCATGAATATACTTAATTATAGTATATTGCATAATTCGCTTTTAATCTTGGCATATAATCATTATGATTTAAATGCGGAGGGTAAAATGATTAAGCGAATACTGTGTTTATTAATTCCGGCTTTTATCGCTCTTGCTTCCTGTGATTATATCAAAAAGCCCGAAACTATACAAGAACGCGATACCGGGCTTCGCGGCGTGTGGGTGGCAAGCGTTATAAACCTTGACTACCCGTCCCGCACGGGGCTTAATTCGGCGCGGCTTCGTGAGGAAGCGGAATACCTGCTTGACAAAGCCCGTGAAATCGGGTTTAACGCGGTTTTCCTGCAGGTCAGGCCATGCGCCGACGCGCTTTATCCCTCGCTTCTGTTCCCGTGGTCGGAGTATTTGAGCGGTACGCAGGGTAAAGCCCCGGACGGTGATTTTGACCCGCTCATGTTCTGGACCGAGCAGGCGCACAAACGCGGCATGGAGCTTCACGCGTGGATTAACCCGTTTCGGATAACACGCGGCGGTACAAAAGACAAGCCGAATGCCGATATTAATACGCTCGCGGAAAATCACCCCGCGAGGCTTAACCCGGACTGGAGCGAGGAATATAAGCATAATCTGTATTTCAATCCGGGTATCCCCGGGGTAATAGACTATATTGTCGGCGGCGTCGAGGAGCTTATTATAAACTACGATATCGACGGGATTCATTTCGACGACTATTTTTACCCCGGAATCGAGTTTGACGACGCGGAGGAATTCGAAAAATACGGGGAAAGCTTTGAAAGCGTCGGCGACTGGCGGCGCGAAAACATAAACACCTTAATTAAAAAAACCCGCGACCTGATTAAGACGGTCAAGCCCGAGGCTGAATTCGGCGTCAGTCCGTTCGGCATATGGCAAAACAATGATTCGACCGGGCTCGGAAGCGATACTAAGGGCTTAGAGTCGTACAGCGTCTATTACTGCGATTCGCGCAAATGGGTAAGAAACGAGCTTGTCGACTATATCGCGCCGCAGATTTACTGGAATATCGGGCACGAGAGCGCGGACTACGCAAAGCTTTTAGCCTGGTGGGCGGGCGTTGCGCGCGGTACCGGGGTAAAGCTGTACACGGGACACGCGGGCTACAGGGTCCTTGAGGCGGAGCCCGGCGATGTGTGGTACGGCGCGGACGAGATTATCCGCCAGCTTAATCTCAATAAGCAGTATGAAGAGGTAAAGGGCAGTATACATTTCAGACTCGGCACGTACCTCCGGACAGACGCGCTGGTCGAGGCTCTGAAAAAAGAGTATTCCCAATCATAGAGCGGTAAAAGCAAGTTGTAAAATTAATTGCCGCTGTTGCTGCTCCCCACTCGGGGGAGCGACAACGGAACCACTTCCGGTTTGCGTGGGTGAACGGGAAAAAGAATATAAATAGAAATTTTTCCGCCGATATGGTAAAATATAAAAAAGCATCCCGTCGGAATATTGGTGCAAAGGTTGAAAAGCCATGAACACGTCCGATTATTTTGCCGCAATGTATATGTTTATACGCGACAGCTTTATATGCCTGTTTATCGCGGCGGGGCTCGGCGCGGTTTTTTCGTACCCGCTGTGCTTTCTGGGCTTGCCGGCCGCGTTTGCGTTATGCTTTATCCTTTTGTTTGTCACGTCCTGCTTTTTATTGCGCCGCGGCATCAGGCCCGGGCTCGCGGCTCTGTATGACCTTATGTTTCGGTGCTTTAAACGTGAAGAGCTTGTCTATACGGGCTTTATACAGCAGTACGCGGTCTATGCGGCGCCGATTAAAAAGGAGCGTATCAACCCCGCGCTGTCCTACTGCGTTTTAAGCTTCGTAAAGCAGGGCGGGAAAACGCTTAAGCTTCTGTATTCGCAGGAGGATATTCTAAGACTTAACACCGCGTATTCGGTGCTTTACGCGGCGCACGCGCGAATTATCATAACAATTGCCGCGATTGACGACACAAAGGAAAAGACGCCGGCCGCGATACCGCGCGCCGCGAAGCCTTTGCCCGTCGACCATATCTCTTTACAGGACAGGTAATCTTATATACTTTCATACTACACTAAGGGGAATAATTAATGCTTGACAAGGTTGCGTTGCTGGAGGAAAAATACGAAGATATCGAAAAACAGCTCTCAAGTCCCGAGCTGTATAACGACCCCGCGGCGGCGGCAAAGCTATTAAAGGAGCAAAAGGAGCTTTCGCCGATTATCGGGGCGTATCGCGAGTATACAAAAGCCGTGCGTGAATCGGAGGATTTAAAGGAGATGCTCGGCGGCGGGCTTGACGCGGAGCTTCGTGAGCTCGCGCAGCAGGAGTTTGACGAGCTTAAGGAAAAAATCGAGGATTACGAGTACAAGCTTAAGGTTTTGCTTCTTCCCGGAGACGTGAACGACGATAAGAACGTCATAATCGAAATCCGCGCGGGCGCCGGCGGCGAGGAGGCGGCGCTGTTCGCGAACTCGCTGTACCGCATGTATTCTATGTACGCCGAAAACAGGAGATGGAAAGCCGATATTGTAAACATAAACGAGACGGAGCTCGGCGGCATAAAGGAGATAAGCTTTATTATCGAGGGCGAGGGCGCATACTCGCGCCTGAAATTCGAGAGCGGCGTGCACCGTGTCCAGCGCGTTCCGGACACCGAGTCCTCCGGCAGGATACATACCTCGACGGTTACGGTCGCGGTTTTGCCGGAGGCCGAGGATGTCGAGGTTGAGCTGAATATGGCGGATGTGGACGTGGACACGTTTCGCGCCTCCGGCGCGGGCGGGCAGCATGTCAACAAAACCGAGTCCGCAATCCGGCTGACGCACCGGCCGACGGGCATTGTCGTTGAGTGTCAGGACGAGCGCAGCCAGCACAAAAACCGCGAACGCGCGATTAAAATTCTCCGTTCAAAAATCTACGAGATAGAAATGCAGAAGCAGAAATCCGAGATAGACGCGCAGCGTAAAACCCAGGTCGGTACGGGCGACCGCAGCGAGAGAATCAGGACGTACAACTTCCCGCAGGGCAGGGTCACGGACCACCGCATATCAATGACGCTTTATAAGCTCGAGCAGTTTTTAAACGGCGATATGGATGAGATGATTGACGCGATTATCACCGCCGACCAGGCGGAAAAGCTCCGTATTAACGAAGCAGGTTAAAAACGCATTTTAACGTGATAAACCGCATATTCATGTTGTAACGGTATTTTTACCGGGAAAGTGAAATAGAATGAAAACGGAAATATTAAAAATCAGAAGTATTGTTTCGGATATAGATAAAATCCGCCGCGCGGGCGAGCTTTTGCGCGGCGGTGAGGTAATAGCGATACCGACGGAAACGGTTTACGGCCTCGCGGCAAACGCTTTGGACGAGGAAGCGGTAGCGCGGATTTTCGAGATAAAAGGACGGCCGCAGGACAACCCGCTGATTGTCCATATCTCGGAGGAATATGATTTGGAAAAGCTCTGCGAGGACATACCCGAGAGCGCGTATAAGCTGGCGCACGCGTTCTGGCCCGGGCCGCTTACAATGGTGCTTAAGAAAAAGGACGTTGTGCCGGGGATTGTCACGGCGGGGCTTGATACGGTGGGCGTGCGCTGTCCCCGCGGCAGGTTCGCGAGGGCGATTATCCGAAGCGCCGGCGTGCCTCTTGCCGCGCCCTCGGCGAATATCTCCGGAAGACCCAGCCCGACGGACGCGAAGCATGTGATTGAGGACCTCGACGGGCGGGTAAAAGCGATTGTGGACGGCGGACGCTGCAGCGTGGGTGTCGAGTCCACGGTTATTGACATGACGCGTGAAACCCCCGTGGTTTTGCGCCCCGGCGGCATTACGCTTACACAGCTTAAAAGAGTTCTGGGAAAGGTCGATACAAGCTTCGAGGCGGTCGGCGAGGTTCGCTCGCCCGGAATGAAATACAGGCATTACGCGCCCAAAGCCCCGGTTAAGGTATTAATCGGCGGGCTTTCCGACGCGGCGGAGTTTATAAAAAAGCAAAGCGTAAACCGCAAAGTGGCGGTCATATGCTTTGAGGAAGAGGCGGAAAGCTTTAAGGAAACAGGCGCGCCGGTTATACCCTACGGCAGGGAAAGCGAGCCGGCCGAGCTTGCCCGCGGGCTTTTTGACGCGCTGCGCCGCGCCGACGAATCGGGAGCGGAAGAGATTTACGCGAGAGAGCCCGGGATCGGCGAGGGTATTGAGCTTGCGGTAATAAACCGGCTGGAAAAGGCGGCGGGCTATAACCGGATTATACTCGATATGAATCAATGAAAGGTGAAATTCCATGATAGTAATCGGAGTTACCGGAGGCAGCGGCGCCGGGAAGTCAACCGTGGCAAACGCGTTCGGCGCGCTCGGCGGCCATGTTATCGACGCGGATAAGGTATATCATAACCTGCTCGAAGAATCCGCGGAGCTTAGAAAAGAGATACTCCAAAGGTTTCCCGATGCCGGGAGCGCCGGAGGGGGAATCGACCGGAAAAGTCTTTCCGAAATCGTGTTTTCCGATGAAAACGCGCTTTCGGAGCTTAACGCGATAACACATAAATACGTCATACATGAAATCGAGGAGATAATAGGGGACTGTTATCGCAGAAACGTGCCGTTTGTCGTTATCGACGCGATTGCGCTGTTTGAAAGCGGTACCGACGGTATCTGCGATATTACGGTATGTGTCGTGGCTTCAATCGAGGAACGGGTGAAACGTATAACAAGGCGCGACAATATACCCGAACAGACCGCGATTAAGCGCATTTCGGCGCAGCCCGGAAGTGATTTTTATCTGAATAAATGCGACTTTACGATAGTAAACGACGGGTCGGATATGAAGCCCGAGGACGAGGTTAAGAGAATATACAACCTGATTTCCGGGGACGGAAGCCGGCACGAAAACGAACATGTTTTATAAAAGATTCTTCGAAGGGTGGAAAGGCAAGATATGAGCAATGACAGGAAAAAGGAAGGCGAGCTTCTGCGTGAAAAGCTTATGTATAAACCAAAAAACGGATACGCGCGCTTAAACGGGGAGGATAAGCTCCGGATACACGAGTATTGCGAGGGATACAAGGATTTTGTCAATGCCGGAAAAACCGAGCGCGCGTGTGTTAAGCTCGCGGTGGACGCGGCGAGAAAGCGCGGCTTCGTCGAGTTTAAGCGCGGCATGAAGCTCAAAGCCGGGGACAGGATTTATCAGGTAAACCGCGGGAAAAGCGCGGTGTTCGCCGTAATAGGCAGCGCGCGATTGGACGACGGCATCAACATCGCCGCCGCGCATATCGACGCGCCCCATATAGATATCAAGCAAAACCCGATGTATGAGGAAAACGGCCAGTGCCTTTTGAAGACGCATTACTACGGGGGCATAAAGAAGTATCAATGGCCCGCGATTCCGCTCGCGCTGCACGGAGTTGTGGCGACAAAGAACGGAAAGACAATCGAGCTTTCAATAGGCGAGGGCAATAACGACCCGGTATTCACGATAACGGATTTGCTGCCCCATTTAGGCAAGGAGCAGATGGCCAAATCACTGGCGGACAGCTTTCCGGGCGAGTCGCTGAACGTTTTAGTGGGAAGCGAGCCGTATATAGAGGAAAAGCTCGGGAAGGATAATGTCAAGCTTAATATATTAAAGCTGCTAAACGACAGGTACGGCATGACGGAGGAGGATTTTCTGTCCGCCGAGCTCTCGATTGTGCCGGCTTTCCCCGCGCGGGACGTGGGACTTGATAAATCGCTTATCGGCGCGTTCGGGCATGACGACAGGGTTTGCGCGTACCCGGCGCTCACCGCGCTGTTTGACTGCGTAAATCCCGAGGTGACCGCGGTTTGCGCGCTTGCGGACAAGGAGGAAATAGGCTCCGAGGGTGTAAGCGGCATGAAGTCAAAATACTTTGATACGTTTGTCGAGGATATGTGTGAAAGCCTCGGCACGACACTTCGCGAATGCTATGAGAAATCCTGCTGTCTGTCCGCGGACGTGCTGGCGGGCATGGACCCGAATTTCCCGGACGTTTTGGACAAACGCAACGCCGCGTATATCAACTGCGGTATGTCCCTGTGCAAGTACACGGGCGCCCGCGGCAAATCCGGCGCGAGCGACGCGGCGGCAGAGCTTGTTGCGCGTATGCGCAGGATTTTTGACGAAAGCGGCGTTATCTGGCAGATGGGCGCGCTCGGTAAGGTTGACCAGGGCGGCGGCGGTACCGTCGCGATGTTCATGGCGCAGCGCAATATCGACACAATAGACGCGGGCGTTCCGGTACTCAGTATGCACTCGCCGTTCGAGGTTGTTTCAAAGCTGGATGTGTATATGACGTACAAGGCGATTTACGCGTTTTATAACGAAAAGAAATAGAAAGAAGCGGAGTGTGGGAAAATGCATGACGTGATTATAGCAGGCGCGGGTCCCGCGGGACTTTGCTCGGCAATATACGCAGCGAGGGCCGGGCTTAAAACCCTTGTCTTCGAAAAGCAGTTCTCGGGAGGACAGGCGGCGATATCGCCGGAGATAGACAACTACCCGGGCTTTGAGAGGGTTTCAGGCTTCGAGCTTTCCGCCGCGATGGACAAGCATGCGCGCGGGCTGGGCGCGGAGATTGTAAACGAGGATATTCTTGAGGTTTCCGTCGGCGAGGGAAACCGGTATGTAAGGACAGACAAGGGCAGCTATCCGGTAAAAAGCATAATCCTCGCGATGGGCGCGCGCCGCCGGGAGCTTGGGCTTGAGGGCGAAAAACGCCTCGCCGGGCGCGGCGTATCATACTGCGCCACCTGTGACGGCGGGTTTTTCCGCGGCCGCGACGTGTGTATCGTGGGCGGCGGGAACACCGCGCTCGAGGACGCGATATATCTCGCGAACATCTGCGATACCGTCTATTTAATCCATCGCCGCGATGAATTCCGCGGTTTCGCGGGTCTTGCGGAAGCCGTCAGGAAAAACGGGAAAATCAGGCTTGTACTCGACAGCGTGGTTTCGGAAATAAACGGAGCGGAGCGCGTAGAGAGCGTAACGGTTAAAAACGTTAAGGACGGGGCGCAAAGCGAAATAAATGTTTCCGCGTGCTTCATAGCGGTCGGAATGATACCGAATACCGAGCTTGTGCAAGGCAAAATCCCGCTTGACGAGGCGGGGTACGTGCTTGCCGGCGAGGATACGAAAACCGGCGTCCCGGGTGTATTCGCCGCGGGTGATTTGCGCAAAAAACCCATGTATCAGATAGTCACCGCGTGCGCGGACGGCGCGGTCGCGGCGCGCGAGGCGGGATTTTACTGCGGGAAGTAGGGCTTTATTATGAGTGTTTTGTTATATGGCGGAAAAATATACACAATGGACGGGTATACGCCCGAAAACGGTTACATATTGATTGAGGGCAATAAAATAATCAAGGCGGGCGATATGGATGAGTGCCCGGACTTAGACTGCGAAAGAATCGATTTAAGCGGAAAGATTGTCCTGCCCGGGCTCGTTGACGCGCATTCCCACGTCGGAATATATGAGGAAATAATCAACGCGGACGGCGAGGACGAAAACGAGGATACCGACCCGATAACGCCGCATCTGCGCGCGCTTGACGCGATAAACCCTAAAGACGGGGCGTTTTCCGAGGCGCTCTCCGCGGGCATTACCACGGTCGCGGTGGGTCCCGGCTCCGCAAACCCGATAGGCGGGCAGATTGCCGCGCTTAAAACCCGGGGCGGGCGGGTTGACGATATGATAATATCCCCGTGCGTCGCGATGAAATTCGCGCTCGGCGAAAATCCGAAGCGCGTTTATAACGAAAAGGAGCGCTCGCCCGTTACGCGAATGGCTACCGCCGCTATTATCAGGGAGACTCTCGCAAAGGCGTCGGAATATCGCGGGAAGCGCGAGGTTGACGATGACTGCGATTTGGATTTCAAGCTTGAGGCCCTACTGCCGCTTCTCAATAAAAACATACCCGCGCATATACACTGCCACAGGGCGGACGATATATTTACCGCAATCAGGATAGCGAAGGAATTTGACATCAGGTACACGCTGCTGCACTGCACCGAAGGGTATATGATTGCCGACGAGCTTAAGAATGATAACGCGGACGCGATTGTCGGGCCGTTTTTGACTACACGCAGCAAGCCCGAGCTTGCCGCGCAGTCACGTGAGAACGCGGCGCGGCTCTGCAAGGCGGGAATACGTACAGCGATATGCACGGACCATCCCGAATCGCCTCAGGATTATCTGATGCTCGGCGCCGCTCTCGCGGCGAGGGAGGGCATGACGGACGAGGAGGCGTTTAAGGCGGTTACGGTTTACCCCGCGGAGCTTCTTGGGCTTGGTTCGAGGATTGGCTCAATCGCCGCGGGCAAGGACGCGGATATCGTGGTGTTTGACGGGCACCCGTTTGACACGCGCACAAAAATAAGTCATGTTTTCATTGACGGGGAAAGAGTTGTCTGATATGAGAGAGATTTCGGCGGAAATAATCGAGCGCGAGGTCGCGAGGCTCTGTATAGAGGCGTGCTGCGTGCTCGGCGATGATCTGATACGCGCGTTTAAGCGGGGCAGGGAAACCGAGAAATCCCCCGTCGGACGTGAAATATTCGATACTATGCTTAAAAACGCGGGGATTGCCAAAGAAAAAAGCATTCCGGCGTGTCAGGACACCGGAATGACGGTTGTGTTTTTAGATATCGGTCAGGATCTGCATATCACGGGCGGGGATTTATACGAGGCGGTAAACCGCGGGGTAAGGCGCGGATACACAGACGGCAAGCTTCGCCTGTCAGTCGTAAGGGACCCGCTTGTTCGCGAGAACACCGGCGACAACACGCCCGCCGTGATACATACGCGGATTGTGCCGGGCGATAAGCTTAAGATTACGGTTTCGCCCAAGGGGTTCGGCAGCGAGAACATGAGCGCGATGCGCATGTTCAAGCCCACCGCGGCAGCGGAGGACATACTTGACTTTATAACCGAATGCGTGTCGAAGGCGGGCTCAAACCCGTGTCCGCCCGTAATCGTCGGCGTGGGGCTCGGCGGCACAGTCGAGACCGCGGCGCT
>JAAYXM010000032.1 GCA_012515925.1 Clostridiales bacterium | reverse complement strand
GTCGACACAATACTTTACGGCACGAAGGGCGAAAAATTGGAATTGAGCTATGAGAAGGAATACGGCAAAGGTAAGTTTCACCAGGCGTTTGAGGGCCTTATCCCGAACCTCGAGCGCAGGTACCGCGAGACAACGAGCGAGTTCATGCGCTCGGAAATCGAGGAGTCCATGACAAACGCCCTCTGCCCGTCCTGCGGCGGCAGACGTCTTAAAAAAGAAGCGCTTTCGGTAAAAATCGGGGGCATAAACATAAACGAGTTTACGGATAAATCCATAACCGACGCGCTGGATTTTCTGTCCGGCATCGAGAAAAAGCTTACTAAACGCGAACTCAGCATAGCCCGGAGAATACTCAAGGAAATCCGCGAACGGCTCGGGTTTCTTAAAAACGTCGGCCTCGAATACCTTACGCTCTCACGCAGCGCCGGGTCTCTTTCGGGCGGCGAAAGTCAGAGAATCAGGCTCGCGACCCAGATAGGCTCGTCGCTTATGGGCGTGCTGTATATCCTTGACGAGCCGTCGATAGGCTTGCACCAGCGCGATAACGAAAAGCTGCTTGGCACGCTCAGGCACCTGCGGGACCTTGGAAACACGCTGCTTGTCGTCGAGCACGACGAGGAGACGCTTTACGCCGCGGACCATATCATCGACATCGGCCCCGGCGCGGGTATGCACGGCGGGAAAATCATATGCGCGGGCACGATTGACGATATCAAGGCATGCGAAAACTCGGTTACGGGCTTATATTTAAGCGGCAAAAAGCAAATCCCCGTCCCGGAAAAGCGCAGGACGGGAAACGGAAAAGCGCTTAACATTTACGGCGCGGCGGAAAATAATCTGAAGCACATAGACATAAAAATCCCGCTCGGGGTTTTTACGTGTATCACGGGCGTATCGGGCTCGGGCAAATCCTCGCTCGTAAACGAGATTATATACAAGCATCTTGCCCGGGAGCTCAACGGCGCGCGGGAAAAGCCCGGCGCGTTTAAAAACATGACGGGAATTGAACATCTTGACAAAGTAATAGACATCAACCAGTCCCCGATAGGCAGGACCCCGCGCTCGAACCCGGCCACCTACACGGGCGTTTTCACGGAAATCAGGAGCCTGTTCGCCCGGAGCCCGGACGCGCGCATGAGAGGCTATACCGCGAGCCGGTTTTCGTTCAACGTACGCGGCGGTCGGTGCGAGGCGTGCGCGGGTGACGGTGTGAACAAAATCGAGATGCATTTTCTGCCGGATTTATATGTCACCTGCGACGTATGCGGCGGCAGGCGGTATAACCGCGAAACACTGGACGTCAGATACAAGGGCAAAAATATCCATGAGGTTCTGGAAATGACCTGCGAGGAGGCTCTGGAGTTTTTTGAGAACATCCCGAAAATCGCCCGTAAGCTTAAGACTCTAAACGACGTCGGGCTCGGGTATATCAAGCTCGGCCAGTCCTCCGTAACGCTGTCCGGCGGCGAGGCGCAGCGCGTCAAGCTCGCGACCGAGCTTTCAAGGCAAAGCACGGGCAAGACGATTTATATCCTCGACGAGCCCACGACCGGGCTTCATATCGCGGACGTGCACCGCCTTATAGACATGCTTATGCTTTTGGTTGAGTCGGGCAACACCGTAGTTGTTATCGAGCATAATTTAGAGGTTATCAAAACCGCGGATAATATTATAGATTTAGGCCCCGAGGGCGGGGACCGCGGCGGGTACGTGGTTTGCACGGGCACTCCGGAAGAGATCGCGGCAAACCCGGATTCATACACCGGTCAGTTTTTAAAAAAAGTTCTTTAAGCTTTTAAGCTGTCAACAGTTTGATTAATGCGTTCCTTAGCCTGTTCCCCGCTCTGCGATGACCGGATAAAGGAAATAATTTCACGCTGCTTTTCAGCCCCCAGCGCGGCATATCTGTTTAACGCGCCGCTGTGTTGGGATAACGCCATGCCAAGCCCCAGCGGGATTTGCGGATATTCGTTATCATTCATATTAAGTCACCTCCGTAAATTAGTCTTGCCTTGTTCGCCCGTAATAATTTTGCCTTTTATAATGAAAATACCGAATGATTGGAAATTAAAAATTATGTTGATTAGACTTCAGAAAATCCTGTCCGAAAACGGAATATGCTCCCGGCGCGCGGCCGAGGAGCTTATATTGTCCGGCAAGGTATATGTCAATAACAAACGCGCGGATTTAGGTGACAAGGCCGACCCGAAAAAGGACGTCATCACGGTGAACGGAAAGCGTCTTGGCATATCCTCCGAAAAGGTATACCTGATGCTCAACAAGCCGCGCGGATTTATCACGTCAATGAGCGACGAGAAGGGCAGGAGAACCGTGCTGGATCTGATTGACCTTGATGTCCGGGTATATCCGGTCGGCAGGCTCGACTATAACTCCGAGGGGCTTTTGCTTCTGACAAACGACGGGGATATCACGTACAAAGTAACGCACCCCTCGCACACGCTGCAAAAGGGGTATATAGTAAAGGTAACGGGCAGTCTCGAAAGCGCGCTGACGGATTTGCAGGCTCCGATAGAGATTGACGGACGCATGACCCGCCCCGCGGATGTGACGGTTATCCGCGAAAGCTCCGAGGGCGGCGTGCTGCTGGTATATATAAGCGAGGGGCGAAACCGCCAGATCCGGCGCCTTTGCGAAAACGCGGGGCTTGAGATAATCCGGCTTAAGCGCGTATCAATCGGCGAAATCAATCTCGGTAAGCTGCCTAAAGGCAAATGGCGGCATCTGACAAAGAAGGAAACCGACTATCTGAAGAAGCTGTAATACGAAAAAAAGGGGCTGTAGCAAAACAAAAATTTGCTACAGCCCTCAAAATTTTCCTAAAAATGCCTTGTCAAAGTAAAGGGCCGATGCGACTTTTTTATCGCATCGGTCCTGCTTTTTTATGGGCTGTTTTGCTACAGCCCCAAATCTATTTCTTTATTTCTTTTTCCTGCCTTTGTATTCCTTCAGCTTTTTGTTGATTTTCTCGCTCGGGTCTAAAAGCGAGCTTATGGATTCGTCGTGATTTAACGTATCGATAATAAGCGACAGGAATTTCGACATATTGACGTCCACAAACCACGGCGCGTTGAGTACCTCGGGTCTGCGGTAAATCAGGTTTGTCGCGAAAACGCGGGTTATCGCGCCGTCCTCAAAGCATTTGTTAAACGCGTTTATCCCGTCGGTAAACAGCCCGAACGTGACCGCGACAAAAATCCGCCGCGCGTTTCTTCTCTTAAGCTCGTACGCAATCTCGATAACCGAATCGCCGGAGGATATCATATCGTCTATAATCAGGATATCCTTGCCCTCGACGGAATCGCCGAGATATTCATGACTTATTATCGGGTTTCTGCCGTTAACTATCCGCGAATAATCGCGGCGCTTATAGAACAGCCCGACGTCGAGCCCCAGTATGCTTGAATAATACAGACAGCGGCTCATACCGCCCTCGTCCGGGCTTATAACAATCATTTTCTCGCGGTCTATTTCGAGGTCGGTTACCTCGTTGAGCAAAGACTTGATTATCTGGTAAGTAGGACTGATATTCTCAAAGCCGATAAGGGGGACGGCATTCTGTACGCGCGCGTCGTGCGCGTCAAACGTGATTATATTGTCAACACCGAGGCGTTCAAGCTCCTGCAGCGCCAGCGCGCAGTCCAGGGATTCGCGGTCCGACTTTTTATGCTGCCTGCTTTCGTATAAAAGCGTCATTATAACGGTAATCCTGCGCGCTTTTCCGCCGATTGCCGCAATCACGCGCTTTATATTCTGGAAATGCTCGTCGGGACCCATCGGGCATTCTATGTTATACATTTTATATGTGCAGGTATAATTGCTTATATCAGCGAGAATGTAAATATCGTGGCCGCGGACGGTTTCATTTATGATGGATTTTCCCTCTCCGGAGGCGAAACGGACAATGTTGTGATTAATCAGATACGTGTCACGCATGTACGCGGGGAAGTGGAGCGGGACATACCCGTTTTCGACATTATACCGGCGCTGCATGACAAGGTTGTCATCAACCAATTTCCCGAGTTCCTTACTTCCTTCGAGCGAAATAATACCGAGCGGCGCTATCGGTATTTTGTCATCCGCCCCCGGTTTAAACGAACTTGCCATCTTTTGTATCCCCTTTTTATTGTTAGTCTTTACACGTTTTATCATAACATATTATTATTCTTTACGCAACGAAAAAAACAATGCGCACAGACTCCGTAGCCTGATCGCGGCATTGCTGCGCGAACTGATTACAGAATACTTTTTCTCCTCCCCCATCTGTACCTCTGTGTCAAGCTAAATAAACAGTTTCGCGACGTTCGCGAACAGCATGCATACGATCATACCCGCGATTGTGGGTGTGATAATCGAAACCGCGGTCCACTTTAGGCTCCCGGTTTCCTTTTTTATCGTCAGGCAGGTCGTGGAGCATGGCCAGTGAAACAGCGAAAACAGCATCGTGCTGACCGCGGTAATCCATGTCCAGCCGTTTTGAACAAGTAGCGTTTTCAGACTCTCAAGGCTCTCAAGCCCGGCAATTGAGCCGGCTTTCATATATGCCATGATAATTATCGGGACTACTATTTCGTTCGCGGGAAAGCCGAGTACAAACGCGAGCAGTATTACCCCGTCAAGCCCCAGAAGCCGCGCGAACGGGTCTAAAAAGCGAGCGCCGTGCACAAGCAGTGAACCGCCTGACACCGATATATTCGCAAGCAGCCAGATGACGATGCCGGCGGGGACGGATACCGCGACCGCGCGCCCCAGCACGAACAGCGTCCTGTCAAATACAGAGCGTATTATTACCTTGAAAAACTGCGGCCTGCGATACGGCGGAAGCTCGAGGGCGAAAAAAGATGGCATGCCGGAAAGCAGGCTTTTTGACAAAAGCTTTGAAGCCGCGAAGGTCATCAGCACGCCCGTGACAATGATTCCGGTCAGAAACACGGCGCAGAGTATACCGCCGAAGGCCGCTCCCGCGCCGATAAAAAACATCGTGAGAATCGCAATCAGGGTCGGAAATCTGCCGTTGCACGGCACGAAGCTGTTTGTGATTATCGCAATCAGCCGCTCCCGCGGCGAATCGATAATCCTGCAGCCGATAACGCCCGCGGCGTTGCATCCGAAGCCCATGCACATCGTAAGAGCCTGTTTCCCGCAGGCGCTGCATTTTTTAAAATACCTGTCGAGATTAAACGCGATGCGAGGCAGATACCCCAAATCCTCAAGCAGCGTGAACAGCGGAAAAAATATCGCCATCGGCGGGAGCATTACGGAAACCACCCACGCGGGCACGCGGAACGCGCCGTGTACAATCAGCCCGTGGAGCCAGTCCGGCGCGCCGAGCGCGTGAAAGACCCCCGACAGGATTTTCTCAAGCTCGGACATCCCGGCGGCGAGCAGCCCGGACGGGTAGTTCGCGCCGGATACAGTAAGCCAGAATATTACCGTGAGCAAAATAAGCATTACCGGGAAGCCGAGCCTGCTCGCGAGTATCCTGTCGAGTCTTCTGTCCCGCTCGTTGTAGTTTTTATTCTTAAAGACTACACATTCCGCGCAGATTTCCTCCGCCGCTCCCACAAGGCTTGAAACGATTCTATCCCGCAGGGTTTCCTGTGAAATTCCGTTTGCGGCCAATATTCTGTCAGCTTGCGCCAGCGCGACGGAAATATCCGCGTCGCGCTTAAGGTCGTAATTTAAGTAGCCGCATATTTCGTTTGTCAGTCTGTCGTCATGCTCTAAGAGCCTTAAAGCCAGCCAGCGGGTATTTATTCCGATTTCCGGTATGCGCTTTAAAACACGCTGGATTACGGATATCGCGTCCTCTACAGGCTTATCGTACTCAGGCAAAAAGGTAAGCGTCTCTCCGTCGGGCATGTTTTTTACGGCTTCCATCAGCCTGTCAAGACCGGCTTTGCTTCTTGCCGCGGTTCCGACAACCGGAATTTTAAGCTTTTCCGACAGTGCCTGTAAATTTATCTCTATATTTTTCTTTTTTGCCTCGTCCATAAGATTGACGCAGGCGACGACCCTGTCCGTTATCTCGAGAATCTGCAGAAGCAGGTTCAAATTCCGCTCGAGGCATGTCGCGTCGCACACGACGATAACCGCGTCGGGTTCACCGAAGCATATGAAATTTCGCGCGACCTCCTCTTCGGCGGAATGCGCCATAAGCGAGTATGTACCCGGGATATCCACAAGCACAAACGCCGTATCCCGGTACTCGCAATAGCCCTGCGCGTTCGTCACGGTCTTGCCCGGCCAGTTGCCCGTATGCCGGTTTAAGCCTGTCAGACCGTTAAATACCGTACTCTTTCCAACGTTCGGGTTGCCCGCTATCGCTATCACCTTGTCGGCGGGGGGCTTTTTCCTTATCGCAAGCTCCGTCGGCTTTAAATCATTAATTCTTTTCATGATTTATGTTTCGTCAAAAGCTTATGCGTAAATTAAGATTTTGGACGAATCCTCCGTGCGCAACGCGATTACCGCGCCCCTTATAAGGTATGCGGTGGGGTCTCCCGCCGGGCTTTTTTGCAGGCATTCAACCCGTGTTCCCTCTGTAAGCCCCATATCAAGCAGACGGCGGCGGATACTTCCCTTTGACAGCAGCGCTTTTACCCGCGCGGCCTGTCCCTGCCTTAAATCCTTTAACGTACCGATTCCGTTCATATAAGTTCACACCTTGCAATTTTTAGTATAGGACGGGGCCGGGTTCAACTCTCCCCGCCCTACTTTATGTTCCGTTGTTATTATATGAACATAAAAACAAGATGTTCTAAACGAGCTGCCCCGCCCTGTAAACAATACAGCCATTGTATTCGGGCATGCTTAAAAAACCGGGCATTTATCAGACGAAAACAGTTTTTATAATTACAGTAGAAGTGCCTTCCAAAAAACCAGGTATAAAAATAACCGCCGGCGGCGGTTATTTTTATTTGTAAGCTTAATATATCCATGATGTGGTTGAGATTATGTTCCATGCTCTTATATCCACTACTTTATCTTCCGGGTCTTTTACCGGAACAAAGTAAAGCTGCTTTTCCTCAAGCTCCTCAATTCGGTTGATTTTCCCGTCAATATATTCTTTAATCCTTGCTAACGCGGTATCAAGCCGTATAAGCTGCGCCCCGATACGGATATCAAAGCTGTCGATACCGAACGCCTTGTTTTCAATCATCCACTGTCTGCGCTCGGCGTCATGAAAGCTTATAAGCCTTTTCCGGAGTTCGGGCAATATGTTTTCGGCGATTTGGTTTAGCCCTGCCTTGTCGCCCTTCTCATAAGCCTCATGTATTTCGATGCCCGCCGCGCATTTTAATTCCAATACTCTGCTGTGTTCAAGCTGGGTTTTAAACAGATACGACCACTTTCCGCCTTTTTTCAGAATACTCTCAAATACCTTTGCGCAATGAGCATAGTGCTCCCTGTACATATCCTTGTCAATATGCTTGTCGAACAGCCCGTATAATATATCCTGCCAGAGCACGTACCACGATGGGTTAACCCGTCTTTTGCCCGGCGCCGGGTGGTCCGGCGTGTTTACGGTAAGCGATAAATCCATAAAGTCGTCGTAGTTTCCGCCCGTACATGTAAAAAACCGTGTCGACAGATATTCGCTTTCCGAATTGTTTTTATAGCATAGCTCTGCCCAAAGCTGAAGTGTCGGGAGAATGGAAAAGGTCGAGTTTAACGCTCCGAAATCGCCCCACGATGTGATAATCACTTCCTTTACCCCGTTTTCATGACAGCACTCGTGCGCGATTTTGCCGACATACTCGCTGAAGCGATTGCAGGGCGCAAGACCCAGCCATTTAACCGCGCCGCCCGCGAATATCACGTTATCCGTAATCTCCTTATGGCGGTTTATCATTCTCTCAACAATTCTCGGGTCAGTATTATAATAATCCCAATACACAAGCTCGACATCCTCCGGGATTTTTTTGATTATCTCAGGGTCAATCGGCTTATCCGGAGCGTAGTATTCGCCGTTATTATTCAATCTGAAGAACATATCGCTCCACATCATCGGGCGATAACCGTATTTTTTCGCAATCTCCGATACGCGCTTTATATGCCGAAGCATTATCGTAACGCGGTTTTGATAACCGTGCTTGTCTAAGAATTTTCCGAGCCCCAGCATATGCGCCTCGTCAAGGCCTATGTTTATCCGGCGGCTTTTCAGACATTCGGACATGGTTTTAAACATACATTCGATAAACTCGTATGTCTTTTCCTCGTCAACAAGCAATATCCCATCAAAATCCACAATATCCGAATGCGCGTCCCAGCGCAGCGTTCTTCCCAGATGCGCAAGCGTCTGGATGCATGGCATAAGCTCAATGCCGAACTTTTCGGCATAGGCGTCCATTTCCTTTAGCTCTTCCTTCGTATATCTGCCGCGCAGATACCCGAAGTACGGGTATTCCTCCATCTCAAACGTGTCCTCGGTGTATAGCTGAATCACCGAATAGCCCATAAGCGCGAGATGACGCGTAAGCTTTTTGAATGTATCCACCGTCAGCACCGCGTTTCGCGAACAGTCCGGCATTACGCCGAGCATCGTATATACGGGCGTCTCATGTATTTCAAAGGAGCCTTTCCCCTGTTTTAATCTCTCCGCAATTAACCCGAGACAGCGCGCGAACATATGCGGCGCGGCGTATTTTACCTTGCCGGTATTCCCGTCAAAGCTTATTTCAATACCGTCGCCCGACATCTCGAATACGAATTTATTTCCGCGTGTCAAGTCAATTCCGAGCTCATCGGCAAGCTCCGCCGCCGCAGCGCGCTGAGTTTCGCTTATCCCCGTAAGCTCCAATACAG
>JAAYXM010000031.1 GCA_012515925.1 Clostridiales bacterium | reverse complement strand
GATCCGGTTTACCGGAAAGCCCGCGACCCGCGTATGATTTACGCGGCTGAATTGGTGAAAATCCAATGCCGACGGTATAGTCCGGATGTGAGAAGATGACAAAAACACGTTTTTTGTTTGTCCCGAGGGCGATTTAAGCTCCCGGGGCTTTTATTATGCGCCGGGCGAAAACAAACAAAAAAGGAGAAATGTGTTTATGAAGACAATTAAAATCGTTTTTCTTGCCCTGTTTACCGCGGTTTGCATTGTGCTGGTTTCCGTTCCGTTTTTAAGATTTCCGATTTTTCCCCAGGCTAACTTCCTGATATATGATATCGCGGACGTTCCGATGCTGATTGCCGGCTTCGCGTTCGGGCCCGTCGCGGGCCTTGCCGTGGTTGTCGCGGCGTCGGTTTACCAGGGGTTGTTTATTGACTTAAGCTCCGGCGGAGTAATAGGCATTATCATGCACATACTGGCGAGCGGGAGTCTGGTTCTGGTTTCCGGCATGATATACCGGCGCGGCAAGACGCGCTCCGGCGCGTATATCGGGCTGTTTTTCGGGGCTGTCGCGATGATTGTTACAATGGTTCTGTGGAATCTTATATTTACCCCGATTTTTTTAAACGCTCCGAGAAGCGAAGTGCTTCCGCTTCTGCCGTTAATTGCCGCGTTTAACGCCGTTAAAGCGGGCGTAAACTCGATAATAACCGCGCTGCTTTATAAAACCGTCAGTAAAAGCATAAACGCGGTTATCAAGGAATATGAGACGGGTCGCCCGGGCAAATAACCTCCAAAAAATAAACAAATGTTTTAAAAGTATTACAAAAAACCCTATCTTCCGCATAAACTTTTAACAGAAATTTAAAAAAGTTGTTGACAAATGGAAAAGCGTGTATTATTATATATCTGACAACAGGATATTTGGCAAACCTGCCGAAAGGCAGGGACGCAAAGCTACAGGGTCTAAGTAAATAATAATTCGTTATTTATAAGACAGCCAGTTGCGCTTAATGCATCCTTCCTTGGGTGTTTTACAGGCAACGGCAACGTTGCCTGTTTTATATGCCAAACAACTTAATACATGGCAAACCTGCCGAAAGGCAGCGACGCAAAGCTATAGGGTCTAAATAACCTCGTGTTACATGACAGCCAGTTGCAATTATTATTATAATTCATAATAATTATAATTACTTGCAACGTGGTACGTTGCAATTTTTATTATACGCGACAGTTTGGCAAAATATAGTGAAAATCCGGAAGTGATAAGCATCATGTCTACATTGAATTTACTGGCGTTTCTGTTGGGCGGGCTTGCCGGCCTGTGTATGGAAGAGATATCAATATATCTTATTAATAAAAGGGTAACCGAGCCGATAACGCTTAAGTTTTCCGGAAGCATCGGAAAATCCCTCTCATGGATAGCGGCGGGCGCGTTCAGCTGGTTCTTTGTCGTATATATCAACGGGTTAAATCTCAAAACCGTCGAAATCCTGCTTTTGCTCTCGGTTTGCATCGTATTGTCGGTTGTCGATATTACAATTAGAAAAATTCCCAATGCTCTGGTGCTGCTCGCGCTTGTTACGGGATATGTATTCCCGGTATTATACGGCGATAATACGGATATTAAATTCAAGCTGTTCGGGCTTTTTATCGGTCTTGCCGTGTTTATGCTTCCCATGTTTTTCGGAAAGCTTGTCGGAATGGGCGATGTCAAGTTCGCCGCAGCGGTGGGGTTTTGTTTGGGAGTGTACGGCTTTCTTATCTCGATGATTCTGATGAGCGTCGTGCTCGTAGCATATACAATATACCTTTACGCTACGGGCAAAGGTACGGTAAAATCGAAAATCGCGCTGGGTCCGTTTCTCGCGTTCGGTTTTGTTTCCGTTATACTTCTGAAGATGCTCAACGAAAACTATACGTTTCTGGATTTTATAATGAACAGGCTGTATTTAGGTTAATATGTGTGTAAGTTTTAAAAAAAACTTTACATAAAAAACAAAAACTAAAAGGAGGGTATTTCAATGGTAAGAATGCTGCTTAACAGACTGCTGAAAGAGGAAGACGGACAGGGTATGGTGGAGTACGGACTTATTATAGCCGGAATCGCGCTCGCCGTCATGGCAGTAATCTGGGCGTTCGGGGACGAAATCAAGGCGATGTTTGAAAGTGTCTCGGGCGACTTTAGTGACAGAGTCGATGAAACGACGCCTGTAACTCCAGGTTAATCACTTAAGCGAACAGGCCGCGCCGCGGGGCGCGCCCCGCGGCGCGGCCGACAATCCCGAAGCATTATAAGAGATAAAAGTAACCGCACGCTTACGCGTGGAGGAGTGCTTATGAAATACATAGACTTATTCAGGAAAAAAGGGGAAAACGGTCAGGCGGTTGTGGAGCTCGCGATAACGCTACCGATACTGCTCATGATTCTCTGCGGAATCATTGATTTCGGCTGGTTTTTCGCCAATCAGAACGTAATAAACCATTGCTCGCGCGAGGGCGCGAGATACGCGGTTGTCAATACGATAGATAACAACTCGGCGGACACTGTGGCGGATTATATACGCTCGCTCGCGCCGTCGTATTTAAGTGATTCCCTGGATATTATCGTTACCTACTCGAATCCGGCCGAACCGCGGCTGGGTGATGTTACGGTCGAGGTCAACGGCGCTTTTAACGTGCTGACCCCTATTGCCGGGGTGTTTACGGGTGACCAGGTCGTAAGCTTAAACTCAAGCTGCGTGATGAAGGTCGAATAGATATAGATTATTACAGAAACGGATTTGGGGGATTTGCAGGAAATCTGCGGAGCCGGGCAGGGTTGTTCGGGGATATATATAATACAGATACCGGGGTTGCCCGGCTCCGTGTCGCTTTTAAAATGTTCTTTGTTTACCGATATCCCTTGTAAAGGGATATTTCTTTATATTGGAATCTATATACTTTTTGTTCTTATCATTTAAACCGGCGGGATCTGATGGGAATATAAGCGGTTTAATACACGCCGGAGAAAGCGATGCATTAATATGAAAAAG
>JAAYXM010000003.1 GCA_012515925.1 Clostridiales bacterium | reverse complement strand
TCATGATAAAACCCCTTTTCATATCGTATAAGCGGTATTCAGATTATATTATGCAGCAGCGGCTCAAAAGCGATACCGTCGGTAAAAGGGACATTGTTATTAAACGAGAACTCCGTCGCGGTTTTTATAAATTCCGCGGTTAAGACAAGGGCTTTCCGGAGCGGGACGCGCCTTGTCAGATACCCGCACATGAGCGACGAGAAAACATCGCCCGTACCGCAGTACTTTGCGCCGACGAAATCGGTTTCGATATAAAACCTGTCGTTTCCCGAGCGCACGAAATTGAGTATCTTATCGCCCCGCAAAACTCCGGTGACAATAACGGTGCCCGCGCCCGTATCGGCGAGCCTTTCGCAGATATCGTAGATAAACCCGTCGTCCGGGTTTTCGATGTACTCCGTGCCGGAAAGATAGCATGCCTCGGTGAGATTCGGCGTAATGATATCCGCGAGTCCGGCGAGCTTTTTCATCTCATTGCAGAGCTTTAAGTCATATGTGTCATACAGTCTGCCGTCGTCACCCATTACCGGGTCAACAAACAGCAAAGTGCTTTCTTTCTTAAAGTCGTGTATGAAATCCAGGATAATATCAACCTGTCTTACCGAACCTAAAAACCCGGTATATATCGCGTCAAACATAAGATTCAGAACGCGCCAGTTTCCGATATATTCCGGCATATCCTCAGTAAAGTCCTTAAAATAGTAGCTGTCGTAGTCGGTGTGGTTTGACAAAACCGCGGTGGGAACGGGACATGCCTGAATTCCGAGGGCTGAGAGGACAGGTATCGCGACGGTAAGGGAGCAGCGCCCGTAACCGGACAAATCGTTGATAACCGCGCATTTTAAAAGCTTTTCCGGCATACGTCAACCCCCTTTGGATTTCTTTCTCATATTATACACCCTAAAAAAATCTTCGTAAAGGCATAAATACTTAAAATATTTAAAGTATAAATCGCAGGTCTGATTGCAGCCTTGCTTTTATGCCTCCCCCTGAGGGGGAGGCATAAAAGCGCTGATTAGTTTTTACAGCTTGCCATAATAATCCTATTATACCCGTGAAGCTTTTCGGCATATGTTATTCTTGTTCAGCGTGAATTGTTTATGTGCGGCATATTATTTCCGTTTCCTTTGAAGCGGAGTGCAGCGCAACTATGTCTGACGGATGTCTTTGTGTAGTTTTATAGGGCGGCGCCGTCCCGGTGCGTCTGAACCATGTTTCAAGAACATACGGCGGTTTAATATATAGCGGCTTATGTTTATCGGGGTTTCCAATAAAGTCCTTGATTGCGGCGCTTGCCGCCTCGCGTATACAAGCGCGTGCTCTGTTGGGATGCATGTGTACCGCACCTAAATTACGAATCTCGTACTCTTCCGTGCTGCTGGTTGCTTTCAGCGTCAGCCTTACATATGAAGCACTTTGATAGATTATAGTATCTCCCGGCTCCGAAACAGCGTTGTAGATGCCGAACCCGTAATACGCCCAGTACCCGTCGGTATTGTCATAGTCAATTCCGCGGATGTCATTCTTTCTTCCGCTCTCGTTTATCCAGACTGGATTCGCAACACCGCCTACACGAGCAGTAAAGTCATAGTAACGCTTTCACCGGAAAGAGCTGCTTTGACTGTAAACCAATCTATGTCTGCGGGGATAAATCCAATCATAATGCATAACACAAGAATGTACGCCAATACGGGTTTGTTAAATCGTATCCTCATAACTTTTCTCCCTCTCTCTCAACAGTTTTAAGTATATTTGTATATGCTTGCTGTCTGTTCATTTTATTATTTCTGTGTTATAATCAATCACGGATATTGCAAAAGGATGTGATTGCATGTATTTCGATTATCTGGCAATTGCAAAGCCTCGGTTTACATCAATGCTCAGTACAAAAAACGTAGAGCATACCCACGATTACAACCAGATTTTTTATACAATAAATGATATAGGAAGTATATGTATTGAAGGCAAAAACTACCCGTTCAAACATAATCATATCTACTTCGTGCCCGCGGGAATGAATCATATGTGCAGCTTTTCCGGGTATCAAGAAGGGCAGTTGTTTCGCATGTTCAGAAAAAGGCTCGGGACAACACCGCATATGTATTTGAATTCTCTGCGAATACATCGTGCGAAGGAGCTTTTGGCCAGCAAAGACATTAAAATTACAGATATTGCTTATATCGTGGGGTTTCAGTCTTCGGAAGTTTTTCGCGCAACATTCCGGAGATTAGAAGGAATTTCTCCCGACGAATACCGAAAAAGTGCAAGAAGAACATTAAAGCCTATGAATAACATATCATAATTATTTACAAGCTGCAGGATTAAAAAATTTATTTAGCGGATAAAAAATTTCATAGTTTGTTTATCAACAGGGCTGCGCATATATGCGGGGGACGGGGGAAGTGAATTATGCGCTTAAGATTAGCCGGCATACTGATTATACTTGTCGTATTCACGCTGGTTTTGCTTGGCGGGGAGCTGATATACAGCCGTGAATTCACGTCGGTAACGCCGCATTTCAGACGGCTTGACCCGGAGGGCAAGGTGCAGAGCGCGGACAATTACGGACAGCTTAAAGCGCAGATTCTGACGCTTATTGAGCAGGCGAAAACCACGGGAAACATCAGACTTTACGATTATATGTCCGACGTTGACGCGGAATTGCCGAAAGCGTGCCACGAGATAATCACCGGGGAGCCGCTCGGCGCTTTCGCGGTGGACAATATCACGTTTGAAAAGACAAAGATACTCAGCTATTATGACGTAAAGGTAAACATCAACTACAGCCGGCCGACATCGGAAATCCTTTCGCTTAAAAAGGCCGAAACGGCGGCGGAGTTTGAGAGTATACTCAGAGACACGATGCTCGGTTTTGAAAAACAAAAGGCCGTGCTTGTAAACTATTATTCGGAAGAGCTGTTTAACCCGTTCGAGATACGCGAGAAGGTATCGTTTGGTTTTCCGGACGCGCTGTACGGCGGCGCGGAAATGAAAATAAAGTTTTTTCCCGAAAACGGCATACACAGGATACTTTTATTAACCTTTGAATACAGCGAGGACAAAGAAGCGCTGCAGTCAAAGCGCAAGACCGCGAACGCGCGTATTCTTGAGATAGCCGAAAGCGTCGGAGATAAAAGTGCATATGAAAAGCTTGAGTATTATTTCGGGCTTTTGTCGGACGTGAAATACTTAGACGGCGCGGAAGCGGCGGATGCGCAGACGCCTTACGGCGTTCTGTTTAATAAACAGGGCGTGAGCTTAGGCTTTGCCGCGACGTTTAAAAAGCTTTGCGCCGAGTCGGGCATAAACTGTATTATCATAAAAGGCACCTATAACAATAAGACGCATTATTGGAACATGATTTCCTTTGACGGCGGCTGGTATCATATCGACGCGGCAAACCCGGACGGCGAGTACTTTATGATGAAAACCGGGGAAATGCAAAACTACGACTGGAACGTTATGTTATACGCGCTGCATTAATTCGCCTCCTCCCCGACGGGGGAGGATAATAAAAGAAGAAAAAAGACAGGAATAAAAAAAGTTGTTGACAAAACTTATTCACTTGTGTTATATTACAAAAAACAGCAAAGGTGCTGTGAACCTAAAAGGTTCGCAGCGCCGATTTTTTTTTGGAAAGGATGAAAAATCATGAGCAAAGCATTTATCCCGGAAGACTACAAGCCGGTACTGGATTTATTCCAGACACAAATCGCGATCGGACAGGTAAAGAGGATTTTTGAAGACAACCTTTGCCGGGCGTTAAACCTTATCCGTGCAACATGCCCGCTGTTCGTCGACCCGAATACCGGATTGAACGACGATTTAAACGGGGTTGAGACGCCTGTGGAATTTACCGTAAAGGAGACCGGGGTAAACGTACAGATCGTTCATTCGCTCGCGAAATGGAAGCGCATGGCGCTCTTTAAATACGGCTTCCCCGTCGGAATGGGACTCGTCACGGATATGAACGCGATTCGCAAGGAGGAGAGCCTTGACAACCTCCATTCGGTGTATGTTGACCAGTGGGACTGGGAAAAGGTGATTGACGCGGGGACGAGAAACGTCGAATACCTGAAAGACACGGTCAGAAGAATAGTCGGAGCGATATGCGACACATCGGACGCGATTTTGCAGAAATACCCGACGCTTAAAACCCGCCTTTCGCGCGAGGTTAGCTTCGTAACCACGCAGCAGCTTGAGGATATGTATCCCGACCTTTCGCCTAAGGAGCGCGAACACGAGTATCTGAAGGAGCACAAGACCGCGTTTGTCATGCAGATAGGCGGCTTGCTGAAATCCGGCGTAAAGCACGACGGGCGCGCGCCCGATTATGACGACTGGCAGCTAAACGGCGATATTGTGTTCTGGAATGACGTGCTTGAGTGCGCGCATGAGGTTTCGTCGATGGGAATACGCGTTGACGCGAAGTCTCTTGACGAACAGCTGAAAAAAGAGGGCGCGGACGAGCGCAGGGGAAGGGAGTTCCATAAGCTTTTGCTCGAAGGCAAGCTGCCGCTCACAATCGGCGGCGGTATCGGGCAGTCCCGCGTTTGCATGCTGATTCTGGGCAAGGCGCATATCGGCGAGGTGCAGGTGTCCGAATGGGATACAGATACCGCGGAAAAATGCAAAAGCGCGGGCATACCGCTTCTGTAAGTATTGGAAGGGATGATTTTTAATGAATAACCTGCCGAATATGTTCGGGAGCGCGGTTTTCAGCGACGCGGTGATGAAGACGCGGCTCCCGAAGGGCATATACGAGGCGTTAAAAAACACGATTAACGAGGGAAAGCCGCTGAAGCTTGAAATCGCGAACGTCGTGGCAAACGCAATGAAGGACTGGGCGATTCAGAAAGGCGCCACGCACTTCACTCATTGGTTCCAACCCATGACCGGGATAACCGCGGAGAAGCACGACAGCTTTATTTCGGTCGACGGCGCCGGAAACACGATAATGGAGTTTTCGGGCAAGGCGCTTATTAAAGGCGAGCCGGACGCGTCGAGTTTTCCGTCCGGGGGGCTTCGCGCAACCTTCGAGGCGAGGGGATATACAGCGTGGGACCCCACATCCTACGCGTTTATAAAGGACGGGGTCCTGTGCATCCCCACCGCGTTCTGCTCGTACAGCGGCGAGGCGCTTGACAAGAAAACTCCGCTTTTGAAATCCATGGAGGCGTTAAGCCGCGAGGCTATACGGATTCTGCGGCTGTTCGGAAACGGCGAGGCAAAGCGCGTGGATTCGCAGGTGGGTGCCGAGCAGGAATACTTTTTGATTGACAAAAGCATGTATCTTAAACGCCCCGACCTTATGTACTGCGGCAGGACGCTGTTCGGCGCCCGCCCGCCCAAGGGCCAGGAGCTTGAGGACCACTATTTCGGCGCGATTAAGGAGCGCGTGTCCGCTTATATGAAGGAGCTTGACGCCGAGCTCTGGAAGCTCGGCGTGCTCGCCAAAACCCGCCATAACGAGGTCGCGCCGTCTCAGCACGAGCTCGCGCCCGTATATTGCACCTCGAATATAGCCACCGACCATAACCAGATAACGATGGAGCTTATGAAGACCATCGCGGCAAGGCATAACCTTGTCTGCCTGCTGCACGAAAAGCCGTTCGCGGGCGTGAACGGCAGCGGCAAGCATATCAACTGGTCGATTGCCACGGATACCGGCGTAAACCTGCTCGAGCCCGGCGACACGCCATGCGATAACGCGCAGTTTTTGCTGTTTCTGTGCGCGGTCATAAAGGCCGTCGACAACTATCAGGATTTGCTCAGGGTATCCGTCGCGAGCGCGGGCAACGACCACAGGCTCGGCGCGAACGAGGCGCCGCCCGCAATCGTGTCAATGTTTCTCGGAGACGAATTGACGGACATACTGACCTCAATAGAGAACAACACGCTGTATGCGGGCAAGGAGAACACGCAAATGGAAATCGGCGTTACGGTACTTCCGCGTTTCCCGAAGGACACGACGGACAGAAACAGGACATCGCCGTTCGCGTTCACCGGAAATAAGTTTGAATTCCGCATGCCGGGCAGCGCCTTTTCGATTGCGCGGCCGATAACGATCATAAACACGATTGTAGCCGAATCCCTGCGGGAATTCGCGGATGAGCTCGAGGGCTGCGAAAGCTTCGAGGAAAAGCTCGGCGAACTCATCAGGGATACAATCAGGCGGCATAAGCGCATAGTGTTCAACGGAAACGGTTATGACGACGAATGGATAGCCGAGGCGCGGTCAAGGGGACTTTTAAACCTGAAAACAACGCCCGAGGCGCTGCCTTATTATATTTCCGATAAAAACATACGTCTGTTTTCGCGGCACAAGGTTTACTCAAAATCCGAAATGCACTCGCGGTATGAGATTATGCTCGAAAACTACTGCAAGACGATTAATATCGAGGCGCTGACAATGATTGATATGACGTATAAGAACATAATCCCAGCGGCAATCGCTTATCAAAACGAGCTTGCGGGACTGATTGAGAAAAAATCCGGTCTGGGCTGCAAGGCGTCAACGGTTCTCGAGGAGGCACAGCTTTCAAGACTCG
>JAAYXM010000030.1 GCA_012515925.1 Clostridiales bacterium | reverse complement strand
TATCGGTGGATGTGCCGGTAAGCGGGTATTATTCGATGAGCTTGCAGGGCGGATTATATCACGCGGGAACAATAGCCTCCATATACGTTGACCAAGCATACATGGGCGACTACAGCTTCTGGGACGGCGAATATGAGAGCAAGGGCTATACGTTTTTACTCGGCGATAAAAAACAGCTAAACAGCGTATATCTTACGCAAGGGGCACATGAAATCTCGTTCCGCAGCAGAAGGACTCCGGGCACTCAGAACGCGCAACTGATTTTATATAAGCTCTGGCTTGACCCGTTGGACGAAGAGGCTGTGTTCGACGGGGTAATAATAGACATGCCCGATAATATAGAATTGGGAGAAAGCATTGATATCGGCGCATACGCTTTAATGTCAAACGGAGTTCCGTACGGCATTGCGCAGTATAACGAGGACGGCAGCGCGAATACGGAGGATACGGTAACGATAACAAGCTCAGATTCCGACGTGACGGCGGTCAGCAATGTCAGGCGGGAATTGGGAACTTCGGAGGTTACAAACGCGACGCTTACTCCGAAAAAACCGGGTGAGTGCGTAATTACCGCGGAATTTACGGTAAACGGAGTTACAAAAACCGCGCAAAAGACGGTTGTCGTAGTACCTCCCGCCACGCTTGAATCCGTAAGCATTGAAATCGACAGGGACGTATACGCGACCAGAACCGCCGAGGCTAAGGTTTCCGGCATGATGACATATGGCAAACAGGCGGATTTGTCAAACGCGAATATCGTGTTTTCAAGCTCGAATACACAGGTTGCCGAAATTGATGAAAACGGGTTGATTACGGGGAAAGCCGCCGGCGGGACGAATATCGGGGTATCCGTAACACTCGACGGCATAACGCGTGACGCGATATTGCCGCTGACCGTTCTGCCCGCGCCGTCTTTGGACAGAGTAATCCTTGAGATAGACACGGAACAGGTGTTTGCGACAAAAACCGCTAATGTCAGTGTTGCGGGAACATTGTCAAACGGAGATGAAGCGGACTTAACAAGCGCAAGTATTGTGTTTTCAAGCTCGGATACCGAGGTTGCGGAGATAAACCAAACCGGACTTATAGCGGCAAAAAAGCAGGGGCAAACTAACATTAGAGTATCCGTAACACTCGGCGGCGCAACGCGAGAAGCGGTACTGCCGCTTTTGATACTTCCGCCGCCTTCTCTCGCGTCGGTCCGACTTATACTTGATAAAAGCTCGCTTCTGATCGGTGAAACAATCCAGGCGAGGGTTACGGGGACGCTAACGGACGGAAACGATGCCGGACCTTTGGATTTTGAAGGCTTTGATATCGGATATCAAAGCTTAAATCCCGAATACGCCGAAGTTGACGCCGGGAGCGGATTGATTACGGCGGTATCCGCGGGCGAAGCCGTTATTCGTGTAGCCGTGTCTAAGGGTGATTTGATATTAAGCTCGTTTGCGAGTATAAGAGTCGCGTCTATGATGGACGCGATAACGGTTGATTTCTCAAAGACCATTACAAAGCTATTCAACAATGTATGGAGAATCGTAAGTAGCCCGGGGTATACGGTGGACGAGGAAAAAAGCTGCCCCGGTATGCAGTACCAGGAGACCAGCGGCGGGTTTAATGCCCTTCAGGTTGTCGTGCGCGGCGCGGGCGGAAGATTCTGGCCGAACACAAACAACTATGATAATCCCAATTATACAATGTTTACTATAATGGTTGACGTGCCCGCAGCCGGGTATTATTCAATAAGCCTGCAGGGCGGAAAATGGCATCAGGGATGTATAGCGTCTGTATACATGGACGATGTATATATCGGCGATTATGATTTCTGGGACGGGGATACGTCCGCAGCGGGCTCCATAGTAAAATCGCTCGGCGAGATAAAACGGTTTAACAGCGTATATCTTGAGTCCGGCGTCCACAGTATTTCGTTCAGAAACAGATATATCTGGAACATTAATAAAAATAATGCTATTTTTCTGCATAAGCTTTTCCTTGAACCTCTGGACGCCGCGCCAGTATTCTCTGAAATAACCTCGAATATACCGGAAAAACTTGCCGTCGGGGAAATGCTTACGGCCAATATATACGCGAATATGTCCGACGGCGCGCCGTATCACTTCGGGCGGTATAAGGAGGACGGAAGCGCGGAAACGGCAAACGTTATGTCGGCGGTAAATTCCAATAACAGCGCGCTTGGAATGACGGGCTTTGAGTATGCAAGACTCGGCGATAGCGATTGCGCTACCGCGGTGCTTACAGGTAAAAGCCTTGGGGCAAGTACAATATCCGTTGCCGCTACGGTAAACGGCGAGACGAAAAGCCGTGATTTCTACGTCCAGGTGACGAATGAAAAGCTTGGGAGCGTCGAGGCTTATATTGAAGAAAGCGTTGTGTTTGCCGGCGATACGGTAAAAATCATTCCCGTAAACTATCTTGACAGCGGACGGGTTATTGCCAATGAAAACGTTGAGACAACCTTTGAGAGCTTAACGCCCGATATCGCGGGAATTCAAGGCGATACACTTGTCGCGAAATCGGAGGGTACCGCGCGCATAAAAATAACCTCAAGCTTTAACGGCGTTTCGGCGGAGGGGTATCTTGATGTCGAGATAATTTCCGAGAGCATGGTTGATTTTGATGTTACGTTCGCGAGCTTTAAGTATATAAAGACCGAGGATACGGACGGCGTGCCGGTTTTCGTCAAGGCGAAGAGCAACACGGGCAAAGAGATTGACATATCAGACGCGGAAATCACGGTAGAATCTCTGACGCCGGACATTGTAAAAATAAGTAAGGAAGGCATGGTGATTCCGGTTGCGGCCGGCGAAGCGCGGATAAGAGTAACGGTTAATCTTTCCGGCAGGTTGATAAGGGAAGTTAATCTGCCCGTACTTGCCGGCAAGACGGAGCCTACCATATGGACCTATGAAAAACGCGAAAACATTAAAGAAAACATAAAAAAACACGACTGGGCTAAAGCCGAGCTAAACGACTATGTCTCGAAAGCGGACAGGTATGTCGGAAAGGAAGATCAGCTGTGGAGCATGGTTGTTCCGGAAGGGCTGCCCAGGTATTATCATGCGGGCGATACTCGCGATCCGGAAAAAATGTATTGCCGTTATCCCGGATGCAAAGCCAATCTGGAGGCTAAATACGGAAGATACCCGTATTTAACGAACGCGATGACAAATCCCTGGAAAATTCAATGCCCCGAATGTAAGCGCAGATTCCCGTCAAACGACTTCGGCACCTATTATAAATCAGGGCTCGACGAGCACGGTGTTTTCAACCCGGATTTTGCCGACAGGTCGCTTCTCGTCAACAAGCTTTATCCCGAAGTAGACGAAAGATACGGCTATGTAAACTGGGGCGTTGATGACGGGTTCGGGTATTTTTCGGGAAAAACCTTCGGGGACAATATTCCCGAGCGCCACAACCCTATCGCGTATTACCTCCATGAGGGATTATGGCATGGCGGCGCGTTAAGCGGTGCGATTACTTATCTTACTCAGGCTTATGTATACACGGGAGAAGCAAAATACGGACGCACGGGCGCGATTCTGCTTGACCGGATTGCGGATTTTTACCCGGATTACGATTGGTCCAAGTGGCAGGGTTTCAGGCCTGACGGATATGGCGGCAAAACACTGGACAGAATCTGGGAGTGCGGATTGGCGACAAAACTTGCGGAAGCCTATGACGCGTTCTTCCCGGCTTACGATGACCCGCAGGTTGTACGTTTTTTAAGCGATAAGGCGAAACAGTATAAAATGGACAACCCTAAGACCTCCGGGGCATTAATCAGAAAGAATGCCGAGGACGGGATTTTGCGCGAAATATTTGATTCGTGTGTCGATACGTCAATATACGGAAACTTCGGTATGACTCAGGAGGCGCTCGCGACCGCGGCCATAGCTTTGGACACCATGCCCGAGACAAAAGAATGGCTCGACTGGTTAATGCGGCCGGGCAATCCCGCTCATCGCCCTCGCACGGGCGGTAATATATTGCCTCAGCTTATCAGCGTCATTGACCGGGACGGGATGGGTAACGAGTCCTCACCCGGATATAACAGCGCATGGCTAACCTATCTGTTAGACGTCGCCGAACTGATACACGATTACGACAAATACTCGGAGGTTGATTTATACAATAACCCGAAATTCATCAAAGAGTTTACGGCTCAGCTTCCGGTTATCATGGCGTCGTATTACACAGCGCAAATAGGGGATACCTCACGTACCGCGTCGACAGACATGATATTAAACAAAGATCAAATTTTAATCGGATATAAAAGGACCGGAAACCCGCTGTTCGCGCAGTTGCTGTATATGTTTAACAACAACTCGATAAAAGGAATTCATGAGGATATCACCGTAAAGAACCCGGAAAATATACAAAAAGAAATACTGGGTATTATTGAAAAGTACGGCGAATTCAATTTAGGCTCCCATATGATGACGGGCTACGGGCTTGCCGCGCTGCGCGACGGGGTTAAGCTTAGCTCCGAAAGCCCGGAGAAAAGTGTGAACACGCTGCGTGATTTCTGGATTTATTTCGGCGGCGCAAGAACCCACTTGCATTTGGACAGCTTGAACCTGGGTATCGACGCGTACGGGCTTAATATGGCGCCGGATTTAGGATACCCGGAGGAAACCGGCCAATATGATACAAACAGATCTCAGTGGGTATCAAACACAATAAGCCACAACACGGTTGTGATTAACCAGAAAGCGCAAAACTCGAGAACCATAGCGGGAAATCCATTGCATTTCGATGATTCCGGAAGAGTAAAAGTAATGGATGTTGATACCCCGGACGTATATAATGAAGCGCAGATTTACCGCAGGACGATTGTCATGGTGGAAGGGATCGATGATGTGTCCTACGGAGTGGACTTTTTCAGAGTTCGCGGCGGCAGCGACCATATTTACAGCTTCCATTCACAGTCTGACGAAGTGGAGGTTGACGGACTTAATTTGACCGCGCAAAACGGCGGCACCTATGCCGGACCGGATATAGCATTCGCTTCAAGCAATCCGACGGGCTTTACCTGGCTTGACAAGGTAAGAAGGGATAATACTCCGCCTGAATCCTTCTCTGTCGACTTCAAGGTAAAGGATTTCCGCAAGGTGTTGCATGACAGCAGGGATTTACATTTGCGTATGACGATGTTAAACGACTTTACGCTTGACGAGGTTGCTATTGCGCGGGGCTATCCTCCGCAGATAGCGGAGAATACAAAATTTATTGACTACCTTGAATACGTGCTTGCCCGGCGGACGGGAAGCAGTCTCGATACGCTCTTTACAACGGTTTATGAGCCGTATAAGGGCGAAAGGTATATCGAGAGCATGGAAAGCGTACCGGTCGTTGCAACAGACGGGAGTCCGGGCGTCTATGACAACGCGAAAGCCGTAAAGGTGTTGCACAAGGGCGAAAACGGCGAAAACGGCAGGGTGGATTATATAGTCTATTCGACAAACAATAAGATCAAGTATGAGATAGACGGCAAATTCGAATTCAGGGGCTTTGTCGGCGTATATACGATGAAGGACGACGAGTGCGTATACCGGTATATCAATGACGGCGATACCATCGGCGAGAACGATGATATAACACCCGCGTATACGGGTTATGTCAGAGACTTTACACGCGAGTTTTCGCTTGAAAACAAGATAATCGTGGATTTCGACTCGTCAATAAACCCGGAAATTCTGGCAGGAAAGTACATTTATATAGACAACAGTACTTCCTCAAGCCCGGAAAACGGCGTGTATAAAATTGAAAAGGCGACCCATGTTTCGGGCAATACGTATGAACTGGATATCGGCGACGTGACAGTGATTTATACGCTATACGACGGGACCGATATCAACGGAGGGTAT
>JAAYXM010000029.1 GCA_012515925.1 Clostridiales bacterium | reverse complement strand
TGAAAGTACGCTGATGACGGGAGACTGCTGCAGGGTGGTTATACATAAATAAGGTGATGTATATAGGGGGGGCATAAATATGGAGAAAATACAAGTTGGACGAAAAAAAGCGTTGTTATACGCGGCGTTTGTTTTGCTGCTTCTGGTTTTCCAGAGAGCGGCGGGCATCGCGGCCAGAGCCGCCGCCGACATGTTTTCATACGTGAAAATTGACCCCGATAGTGCCTTCGCTTGGAATTTTGTCCGCCATATATCCCTTTTGCTTCTCGCGCTGTTTACGATTTATATACTAAGTAAGCTGCTCGGGGCGGATTTCGGTTTAGGACTCGGCGACAGAAAAACCGGGACCAAATATGTTGTTTGGTACGCCGTTATTTTTGCCGGAATCGCGCTCGTTGTACATGTGCTTATGACGATAAACAACGCGTTGCCGGTCTATTCCTATCCGCTGAATAAAAACAATATTATCGGAACGCTATGCTTTCAATTCTTTTTAACCGGATCTGCCGAAGAGCTCCTGTATCGGGCGCTGCCTATTACAATCCTCGTGTATGTGTCGGGTAAAAACGCAAAAACCGGGCGGGGCATTTCGCTTGAGACGATTATCGCCTCTTTCCTGTTCGCGATTGCCCATATGAAATGGTCATTAATCCCGTTTGCCGTTGAGGCCGATTATTCTCAGCTGCTCTACGCGTTCCTGCAAGGAATCATCGCGGGTAAAGCATACCAGGACAGTCGAAGCGTCATATATCCTATGTTTATGCACAGTATCAGCAATGTACTTATGGTTGGAACAGGGTATTTATTCCTGTTGTTATAAGCCGGCAATAATGGTCAAGGACGAATAGACTGAAAAATAAGGGCTTCCGGACATGAGGTATTAAAACGGCCGTATTGCCGAAACCTCAATGTCGGAAGCCCTGCGATTAATAACTAAACGGAGTTTAAAAATTCAGTTTGTAAAAGTTATGAAATTCAGTTTGTAAAAGTTATAAAAAACCTTTACAAACATAGAATTATGAGCGATAATGAAAGCAAAACAGAATAAATATATAAATAGCAAAGCGAAATCAATAATGGAATTTCAATCCGCCGGTCTGACAAATACAATAAGCCGGAAGAAAAACAGAGACATTGAAGTTTCCAAGGGGGATGAAACAGCTTTGTATATTTCCACATATATCTTAGACATTGCCGCGCTTTTTTATATGCTGTGGCTTCTGCGTTCCAATGCCGTTTTGAAAAACTACCGCAGAACCCCGTTTTTTATCGGCGTAACCCTTACCGTAATAATAATCCTGGCTGAAGCGGGTACGGTATTTACAGATTATCGCGCGGTCAATATTCTATGCAATGTTATCGGATTCTCGCTTGCCCCGATGATTCCTCTTGTAATAGTACTGATTTTTGATAACAGGCTTCTCGGTAAGCGCAGGCTTTTGCTGATACCGACGCTTATAAATATCGTCGCTGTGGTCTTGTCGCCGCTGTTCGGATATATTTTTCATGTCGACGCGGATAATCGGTATGTAAGAGGAGATTACTTTTTTATTTTTATCGCGGTTTATATCATAAACTTCTTAATCCTTATTATCTGCACATTGGAAACAGGCAAAAGATATAACTATCCGATCAGGCGGAAGATGATAGCGCTGTCTCTTTTTACAATAATGGGCACAAGCATTCAGCTTGTAAATCCGTCAATTTATTCCTCGTGGCATTGCGTAACACTGTCCCTGCTGCTGTATTATTTCATGATGTCCGATTTTCACAGCAGCTTCGACACATTAACCGGCCTTTATACCCGGGCGGCGTTTAATAACGCGGCTAAACAGATATCAAAGGCGTTTTCGGTAATCGCTCTTGATATAGACGATTTCAAAAGCATTAATGACACATACGGACACGCTTACGGAGATACCGTTATCAGGACGATAGCGGAAATCGTCAGAAAATCGTTTGCCAGACACTGTACCTGCTATCGATTCGGCGGGGATGAGTTTATGATTATTTCCGATGAAACGGATGAAGAAAAGCTTGAATACCGGCTAAGTCTAATGAAAAACAGTCTGAAAAAAGAACGCGAGAGAGGAAACGCGCTGCCGACCGTCTCTTATGGGTACAGTATTTTCCGGGGCGGGAAAAAGCCGGATTTCAATAAAATCCTGAAAGAAGCCGACGCCAGGATGTATCAGTTTAAAAAGACTTCCAAACCCGATGCTTCGGATGAAATATTTAAGTAAGTTTACGAGCGGTGTTTTTTATGGATTGCGTTATCAGAGAATGGAGAACAGATGATAAGGCCGGGCTTGCCGGGATTCTGAACAATAAAAACATCCTGAACAATTTGCGCGATGGTCTGCCGTATCCATATACGGAAAAGGACGCGAAGGAATACATTAAATCCATGCTTTCAGCCGATAAATCGAAAACCTTTGCTTTCGCGATAACGGTTAGAGATAAGGTTATCGGCAGCATAGGAATTTTCCGATGGGGGAATATCCATTACAGAACCGCGGAAATGGGATACTACATAGGAGAGCCGTACTGGGGAAACGGATATGCAACAAGCGCGGTCAGGCAGGCGTGCAAATATGTGGTCGAAAACTCGGATATCATAAGAATCTTCGCGGAGCCGTTCGCGCGTAATGTGAGTTCATGCCGGGTTCTTGAAAAGGCGGGTTTCCGGTATGAGGGCACGCTGTATAGCAACGCGGTAAAAAACGGCGAGATTTTAGATATGAAAATGTATGCCTTAATTAAGGATAAGAACTAAAATCGAATAAGTTTTAACGCAGGCAAGCGCCCCTGAATATAATGTAACGTATTATATTTAGGGGTGTTTCTTATGCACGGAAAATACTCTTACCTTGAAGACCTCGCGTACAGCACAGGCGTACAAGCCTTCATATACGGTTACCCGCTTATCGCGGTTGAAAGGACCAGACAGCTGCAAACGGTTACGGATATACCGACCGACCCGCCGCTTATCGCGTCGAATGTTTTTTTTAATAAAATAATTACGCCGGAGTTCAAAGATGTGGTCTCGCCGAATGTGGATACGCTGTATTGCTTCGCGTGGCTGGACCTAACCAAACAACCGGTAGTTTTGCACGTACCGGATACCAAAGACAGATATTATGTCATGGAATTGGTGGACGCTTATTCAAATAACTTTTCCTGTATAGGGCGCCGCGCAACGGGGACGAAGGCCGGGAAATTTGCCATAGTCGGGCCCGACTGGAAGGGTGTTCTGCCTTATGACGTAAAAAAGGTTATAACCCCCACAAATACCGTATGGATTGTCGGGCGCGTCCTGATGAAAGGCGAGGACGATTTCGACGCCGCGTATAAAATTCTGAAGCAGTTTAAGCTGACCTCGCTTGACAGCAGAAAGAGCCCGTATAAGATAGAAACCGCGAATAAAGTGTTGCTTGAAAACAAACCCGAAGAGCTTTGTCCCATAGCGTTTTTTAAGACAATGACGGACCTGATGATACTAAATCCCACCGAATTCGGCGCGGTCGAAAAACAATTCGAGCATATCGGTATAGACCTTACTCACGGCTTCGACATCGATAAATTGGAGCCGCCGGTAATCGCGGGTCTTAAACGCGCCGTAAGAGACGCGTATCAGATAATTGTCAACAGTATAGATAAATTAAACCCGAGATACAACAACGGATGGATTATATACCCCGACATCGGCACTTACGGTGACCGTTTCCTCATTCGGGCTATTGCCGCGTACAGCGGGCTCGGCGCGATTGTCAATGAGGAATCGACTTTTCCGAGGGCATTTACCGACGAGAGCGGTAATCAGTTAAACGGGCAGTATAATTACGTTTTGCATTTTGATGAAGATGAGCTGCCCCCGGTAGGCGCCTTCTGGTCGGTGACGATGTATGATATGGATTTCTTCCTGGTGCCGAATGAAATCAACCGTTACGCGATTGCGGACTACACGCCGGGGCTTGAATTTAACAGCGACGGCTCGCTTGATATCTATATTCAGGAAAAACCGCCGGAAAATCATGAATCAAACTGGCTGCCGGCGCCGAAGGACGATTTTAATATAATGTTAAGACTATACCAGCCCGACGCGAGTATATTAAACGGAGATTATGTGATTCCCGGAGTAAAGCGCGTATAACAGACGGCATATTCGGGATTGCGGAATTCTGCGAAAAATGCTCTCTTAAGCGGCTTAACTCGCTTCGGAGAGCATTTGGTTATTTCTTTACGGCTAAGCAGTAATTCACATTGTCGAATGCCGTCATTTTACGCCGCGGGTTTACCCGGTTATACCCGGCAAAGAACCGCTCGGTAATATCCCGGGGCTCTAAATGCTCATAAACCAAAAAGCCGCAATCCGAAAGCAAGGCTTCCATTTCGGAATACGAATACCCGGCAAGCATAGTCTCTCCCGCGCCGCGGGCCAGCGTCACCTGCTTTTTCGCGCGCTCCCCGGCTTTGTCGGTATAGGTGTCAGAGTCGGGATAATCGAATACAACAGCGCTGCCGTCGCAAACGATATTTGAGATGCCTCTGATAAGCCTTAAGAAGTTTTCTTTTGAGAGATAATACGAAATCCCGAGCAAACTGCAGAAGGATATTTTATATCTGTCAAACACTCCGGTTGATAACAGATATTCATCAATTTCCGAAGCCGTCAGGTCAACAGGCAGAAACGTTAAATTATCGGGCAGTTTTTCGCGGATTCTTTCAACGCGCTTTTGCTTTTCACCGCTCATCAAAGGATGGTCAATCTCAAAAATTCGGAGACGGGAAGCCCATTCGGGCTGCCTGTATGCAAAGCTGTCTAAGCCCGCGGCAAAGATAAGGTATTGTTTCGCCCCGGAATTAACCGCGTTCTTTAGCGCGTCCTCGGCAAACGCCGCTCTTCCCAGAGGCGTCGGGGACAATTGATTGTCAACAATCCACCTTAATGCGTCCGCGTCGCTCCCGTTAAATTCCGGATTGAAAAACCGAATACCCTGTAGCATGCTTTCTCCGATTTGTTTGTACTCCTGTTCGGTTAAAAGCAATTCCGCAACGCTGTCGTCAAATATTCTGACAGCGTTGTTTTTGTAATGATACGCTCTTGAAAACGCGCTTACAAGTGCCGTCATGCTTTGCTGGTTCATTTACATCACCTCTTATTCAATACTTTACAATATTATCACGCTCACAACAAGACTTGAAATTTATGGGATTTTGTGATATGCAGGTAAGCGCAAAACATATAAATGACACGGATTTCTGATATTACCCAAAAAATCTGTGGAAGTTTTCAACAATTTTTGTTATAATTTATCAATAGGGATTAGGAATATAAAAAGCCCTGATATTATACAGGCCGGAAAGTCATGTTCGCATAGGCGGGCTGAGTTTAACTCTCCTCGCCATATATAGAGGGGGGATAATTATGAAAACTGTATTTCTCGGCGTGGGACGGAAGCGACTGGAGCACGCCTTCGGAAATCGAAGGCTCGTTGCCTTATGTATACGATTCGAGCCTGACGGTGAACGGAAACGAAGGCCTGCTGCTTTATACGCTTGACATGGATAACGATCTTACAACGAGCGA
>JAAYXM010000280.1 GCA_012515925.1 Clostridiales bacterium | reverse complement strand
TAGGGTGAGAAATCTTTGAAAATAGTAGCGTTAAACGGCCTGCTCGGTTATGGTTATGATAGGTCGGCACTATATAAGGCCTTTGAGGAAAAAGTGGATTATCTGGGTGTTGATGCAGGTTCCGTTGACCCGGGTCCCTATTATCTCGGAAGCGGCAACTCGTTTACCGAGCGCGGCGCCGTTAAGAGGGATCTGGAAGACGCTTTGCTCCTGGCGATAAAGAACAAGACACCGTTTATAATCGGCACCGCGGGCGGCTCGGGAAGTATGGTCCATGTAAACTGGCTGAGGGATATCGTAAAAGAGGTTGCGGCCGAAAAAGGCTTGAAATTTAAATTAGGCCTTATCTATACGGATGTCGATAAGGGCTATATCATCAAAAAAATTAAAACAAACAAGGTAATTCCGTTAGGTAAGCAGCTTAAGCTCGACGAAAACCAGGTGCAAAAAAGCGTCAGGCTGGTAAGTCAGATAGGCGTGGCGCCGTTTATTGAGATGCTAAAGGCGGGTGTTGATGTAATTATCGCCGAGCGCGCCTGCGATACCGCAATCTACGCGGCACCATGCATTTTAAACGGGTTTGACTCCGGGCTGGCTTTTCATATGGCAAAAATCATGGAATGCGGCGCGTTGTGCGCGGACCCAGCCGCGGCGTCGGACGTTATGCAGGGATATATACGTGATACATATTTCGAATTAAGGCCGCCGAATCCATTAAGAAGATGCACAACCGAGCGAGTCGCGGCGCACACGATGTACGAGCAGTCAAATCCGTATTATATTTACGAGCCCGACGGTGTGGTCGACTTAAGGAAATCAATATATGAACAGGTTGACGAAAGAACGGTCAGGATCAAAAACAGTAAATTCAAAGAATCCGAAAAGAAAACGCTTAAAATCGAAGGCGTAAGGTCAGCCGGGTTCAGAACGATATGTATCGGCGAAATCAAGGATCCGTACACAATATTGAGGATTGACGAACTGTTCCGGCTGGCGCTGGTGTTTGTCCACGAAAACATAGGAGGCGGGATAAGCAAAGAGGATTTCAGCGTCCGGCTCAGAAAATACGGTGATACTACTTCGGGTACCGGAAATCCTGCGGAGCAAAAACGCGGGTCCCATGCATATGACATTCGATATTGTTTTCTCCGAAAAAAGCATTATGGAGCAGATTGAAAAAAGCGGGGTATTGAATAAGCGGAAAATCGCGGAGGTCTATGACGTGTATGAGACTGATGTCGAAATCATCTATTATGAGACGGTGAACGCGATTAAAATCACAATCCCGAGAAAAGATGTCAGCGGCAGCATATACGACAGCGATATTTACGGCTGTCAGCAGCATTTGCCGCTTGCTAATATAGAGGTGCCGTTATGATAAAGAGAGAAGTATATGAAGCCGCTATTTTTGAAACGATTAAAAAGGGCGCGACGATAATTTCAAAAGACGTTAAGGCCGCGTTTGAAAAAGCGATAGAGAAGGAGACCTCGGTTTCCGCAAAAGAGGGACTTACGGATACGCTTAGAAGCATGGAGTTATCGGAAGTTAAGCAAAACCCGCTTTGCCCGGACACGGGCTGGCCTATCTTTTATATCAAGGCGGGCAATGAAAGCAGAATCGAAGGAGGTTTTGTCGGGATAGAGGAGGCGATACGCGATGCGGTTGCCCGCGCAACAAAGCTCGGGTACCTTCGCGCCACAATGAAGCACCCTCTGACCGGCGACGACCCGGGAAATAACATAGGTATGAACATCCCGTATTTTACTTACAAGTTCGTACCCGGAAACAGCATTGAGATAACCTATGTCGCAAAAGGCGGCGGCTCCGAATGCTTCGGCGGTACACGCCACAGAATAGTAGCGTTTGCGGACGGGCTCGCGGGCATTAAAAAATGCGTTATCGACAACTACATAGCCTCAACCCGCGCGGGCGCCATTTGTCCGCCGTCCGTATTAGGCATAGGCATAGGGGGGACGGCGAACGTCGCTGCAAACCTCGCGAAGGAAGCCGCGTGTCTGCGCACAATCGGCTCTAAAAACCCCGAGCCGGCTTTTGCAAAGCTGGAAGAAGAATTGTATGACGCGATCAACAGACTGGGAATCGGAATAATGGGTATCGGCGGAGACACTTCGGTTCTGGCGGTGCATATCGAATACGCACATACGCATATTGCCGGTATAGCAGTTGCGACAAGCAGCAACTGCATGGTTGCGCGCAGGGCTGCATGCAGGATAAACGATGACAACAGCGTAATACAGCTCGATAGTCCCAATTGGTTCGGAGGAAGGTGAAAGGATGTCTGCATATTATCTTGAAGGACCGCTTTCCGAAGCGGATGTTACAAAGCTCAATATCGGCGATGTTGTATATTTATCCGGCAGTGCGTTCACATGCAGGTCAAGGTTCCAGCGGTATATATTTGACGAAAACAATAAGTTCCCGTTTGATTTGGGTGACAGGAACATACTGATACACACGGGAATTATCGCAATAAGAGAGAATAACAAGTGGAAGCTTGTTTCGTTTATGCCCACATCCAGCATAAGGTTTGAAAAATGGGGGGCGCGCTCGATAGAGGAATGGAATCTAAGGCTGATATGCGGTAAAACCACGATGGGACCCAAAACGGCGGAGATGATGAGAAAGAGAAAGTGTGTTCACATTTCACCGCACAGCGTAAGCCCGAACCTCTGGATAGACTCTATACAAATAGAGGGGGTTCATCTCAGGGAAGAGTTAGGCTCTATCGAGGCGCCATGGCTGTTAAAGCTTGATAAGCTGGGCCCGTTCGTTGTGGACATGGACTGTAAAGGGAATAACCTTTACGACGAGGTTGACAAGACGGTTGCAATTAACAAACAAAAAGCCTATTCAAATCTTGGTATAAGTCCGGAATTTGAGTATACGAAGCTTTATTGATTTTAGTTTTTAAAATACCAACTGCAAAAATATTAGCCCGGGGATTTATGCTTTTCCGGGCTTTTTTACCGACTATGAGAATTTGACACCATAAGGTAAATATATTACAATTAATAAAAAAATTAATATGTTCAGGACAATGATCGGTTCGTTTTTGGGGGTATGAGAAAAATGAAAGCTCAGAAAATCGCGTTGGACCATTATAAAGACGCCGAGGAAAACTTCTATATTCACAAGGTAAGCGGGAATTGTGAAGCCCAGAGGCTGCATTTTCACGATTACTTTCAGATATATTATATTCTCCGAGGAAATATTATTCATGTCATGGATAATAAAGAGATTGGGTTAGCGCGCGGAGACGCGTTCATTATTCCGCCCGGACGCACCCACAGAATCGTAATGGGAAGTGCTGAGACTGAGTTTTTTTCCTTTTCGTTTACAAAGAGCTTTTTTGACAATCGAAGCTTCGGGGCGACATATCCAGGGAAATTCTTAATTTTTTTGCAGTCGGAAACCAACGCGGTGCGTCCAAAGATTTCCGTTTCGAGCGACAAGCAAATGTTACTTGAGACCATGATGCAAAGCGTGATGGAGGAGTTTAAAGCCAAACGGACAGGCTACATTTATGCAATTCAAGGTGTTTTATCGGCAGTGCTTACGGTATTTGCCCGTGTTTATTTTGAAATTAATGACTCTATAAACTGTACCGAATTCGAAAAATACAGGAAATCGATGTTATCTTGCATAGAATATATTCAAAACAATTACATGAATGAAATTACGCTGTCTGAGATAACGCGCATAGCCGCAATGTCCCGCACGAATTTTTGCAACTTTTTCCGCATGTTTACGAATATGTCTTTTAAGCAGTACTTGAACAAGCTGCGTATTGACAAGGCAATGAATCTGATAAGACATACCCAATATGATATTAATCAGATAGTAGAAATGTGCGGGTATAACGATTACTCTACATTTTACCGGAACTTTTTAAGGGGTACGGGCATGTCCCCGTCGGACGTCAAGAGAATTTCAAATGATACGGTAAAATAACAACCCTGCCGTTTTAGCAGCGAATAGTTTAAGGGCTGTCTCATTGAGACAGTCCGGTTTCCACTATGACGCTTACGCCGTCGGGGATAACGACAAGCTTTGCGTCACCCGACGTCATCTTTCTTGCCGTTTACATCCCTCGTCTATACTTCCTGCGTGATGCATGTGCATTTCGCGGATTAAATCCGGGTTGCACATTTCCTATTTCCATGTGCTTTTCTCCCCGTCCTTAACGTTATAATATTTTACCGGGGTTGAGAATGTTCTTCGAGTCAAACGTCTTTT
>JAAYXM010000279.1 GCA_012515925.1 Clostridiales bacterium | reverse complement strand
GTTTTTCCGTGTCCGAATGGAGCATGGGACAGCTGTATGCCGCGCTTGAGGATAAAGGCATACCGCTGATTATAAGCCTGGACAGCTTCCAGAACGACCCCGACGGGCTGTATGAGCTGCTATGCAATCATCCGAAGCTTTTAGTGATACTTGCGAACGTAAACTACCGCATGTGCAGGATTCTGTTCCCGCTGCTTATGAAGTTTAAAAATCTCCATATAGAGACATCGGGCTATAAGCCGCAGGACGGCATTGAGGACTTTTGCCGGCGCTTCGGCGCCGAGCGGCTTCTTTTCGGGACGAATATGCCGCAAGGCGCGGGCTCCGCGGCGATAGCCATGATTACATATGCCGATATTTCCTTGGAGGAGAAAAAGCTGATTGCCTCCGAAAACCTGAACCGCATTCTCGGAGGTGTTAAGATATGATTGATTTTAATGAAAAGATAAAAAAGGGAGAGGCGTTAAGCGAAATCCTTATAATCGACTGCCATAACCATCTGGGCAAGTGGAACGCGTTTTATATCCCGAAGGACGGGACCGCGGAGCAAATGATTCGCTGTATGGATATGACCGGAACCGACAAGGTTTTTGTCACCGCCCACGCGGCAATCGGGCCGGATTTCATATACGGAAACGACATGGTCGCAAGCGCGATTGAAAAATATCCCGACAGAATAATGGGCTATGTAACCGTAAATCCGAACTATCCCGAGGAAACCGCGGCGGAGCTCGACAAAAGGTTTAAAAACCCGGGATTTAAAGGCATTAAGCTCCACCCCTCGCTGCACGGCAGGAACATCGACTACAAGGGTTACGAGCAAACATACGAATATGCCGACAGGTTCGGACTTCCCGTTCTAATCCATGTCTGGGGCGCCGCGCATGTGGAGGCGGTATCAAGCGTTTCCGATACATATAAGAACGCGAAGTTTATCATGGGGCATTTCGGGGCGAACACCGACGGGTTCACCTCTGCCATCGAGCTTATCAACAAACGCGGCAACGTATACGGAGATCTGGCTTTATCCTTTGCGCCCGAGGGGAATATAGAATGGCTTGTGTCGGAAGTAAATCCGAAGCGCATACTGTTCGGTACGGACATGCCGTTTTACGACCCGCGGTTTACAATCGGCCGACTCGCCATGGCGGACATACCGTATGAGACAAAGCTTGATATATTCGGGCGCAACGTCGCGAGTATATTGAAATAACCGGAGCCTGCCCGGAACCCAGGGCAGGCTTTCCTGAAGCTTTAAACAAAATACCCCGGACTTACATATTATGTACCGGGGTATTTTTTATTCAGGGCGAGTAGCCCTATCGCCACATATCAAATTACCGGCGGGAATAGATATCTGCCGGAGAAACGGATGCCTGACATGGGACGAATTTTAAAGCTTTGCGGAAAATTAAGGGAGACAACCTTTTATATAGCATCAGCGGCTTCGTTTATTAAAGCATTGACGACAGGACATATTTGCGCGGCTTATGACTATGCCGCCGCGGCGCAGACAAACACGGACGGGCTTGAGCTGACCTTTGCCGTAATTGTTCTGTGTATTATAATGCTTATCGTAATCCGTCTCGGCGTTTTCTTTTGCGGCGAGTGCAAAAAGACGGAAGAAACAGGCGAGAAGAACCCGGACGCCGCGGCCGGTAATAAGGTCTGCCGAGCGCTGACGGTGACGACGGGCAGCAGGGCGCTTGCCGTCATACCCGAACCGGACGAATTAAGCCTTGTAACCGCGGATAACGCGGATATTGATATAAGCCGGTATATCAACGGGCTTGTGGAAATGCGCAAACGAATTACAAACTACCGGTTCGAGGAGATTCTGGATATAAGTAACTCCTTTGACAAAGCGGTTTTATCGCTGATTAAGATTAACGAGGAAAGCATAAGCCGGGATACCCGCATAGCCGACGTAATAAACGGGTATTACGGCTCGCTTAAAAAGGTATACAGGCTCGCGAAGGTAATCGATGAGTTAAACAGGCGGTGAGAAATCGCCGCGAAGGCGGAAATATTCACGCGAAATCCGCCTGTTTGAAAGCTTTCCCCCTGTCCCTTAAGGGACAGGGGGAAAAGAAAGACGGAGGTTTTTATATTTTCAGCCGGCGTCAGCGTGTAAAGCTGTTGTAGACGTTTTCGAACCACAGCTCCCTGTCCGGGATTTCGCGTGTTTCCTTTTCGTAATAATCGCAACCGTAGGTTTCCGGGTTGAAGCTTGTCTCATATACCGTATTGGCGGAGGCCTCGGAGTTTGAGACCGTGAAGAAATGCCGGAGAGCGTTTAAGTATACATACTGGGACATCAGTATATCCCGGTTTATGAACGCGGCGGTAAGGTTTTGCGGGAAAGCCCTCGTCTTTTCATTAAAGCGTTCAAGCTCATCCCTACACTCGCGGATTGCGGTTTCGATTATATCCGGGTCGGAAACAATTCCGAAAGCATGGCTCATTCGGCGCTGGTAACACTCGCGCAGGGACAGCGTGTTGTCTTCGCTTTCGGAGGAGATTTCCGATATCAGGTTAAGCGCGTCCTCCGCCGCTTTAACGCAAACCGGCGGCATTACGATATCGGAGGTGCTTCGCCGCGCGATTTCCCGCGCCGCGCGAAGCGAGGTAACCTGCGTCGAATTCAAGGCCGAGCCGCCGGGGCGGTGGGGCCCGAAGACGCCCGCGGCTTCGCCCGCGATAAAAAGCCCCTTTATATTGCTCTCGCTGTTCTTGTCGATTATAAGTCCGCCGTTGTTGTGCTGTACGCATATGTCTATTTCAATCGGTACCCGTTCTAAATCATAGCCGTTGTTTTTATAATGCTCGTATGCGCGCGTGTTTAAGCGTATAAGTCGCTCAACCGGAGTTTCAAAAGCAAGCGCGCCGGATTTTTCAAGATATTCGCGCACCTCGTCCGGAAGCCCGGTTTCGGTGAGATTTCGGAGTCCCAGCGGGTTTTTCCGAAAGTCCATATATACGCGCCTGTTTTTTATATGCGTTTCGTTATATACGGCCAAATCCACCCCGGACGAAAAGTGCTTTTTATCAAACGGCCATTGATAGCCTTTAAGGAAAACAGCTTTCAGCATATCGCGCGGGGAGTCGAAGTATTCGTTTAAAAACTCCTTTTCGTCATTGCCGTCTAAGTCGCACGAGAAATAGCGCGGGATAACCTGCTGATACGAGCCGGACAGGTTCCAGCGAAAGCCGACGGAGGAGATACCGAACTGGAACAGGTGCAGGTTGCTGCCGCGCACTCCCGCTTCAAACGCCGTGCCGTTCGCGCCGGTCTGGCTTTCGGGATACACGCTCCTGTAAAACATGCCGGATGGCCCGCCCGTGGCGTAGATAATATTCTCGGCCAAAAACAGCGTGAGGCCGTAAGCGTCGTATGAGCGCGGCGTTATCGCGAGTGCGCCGCGAATCCTCCCGTTTTCGGCTATAAGCTTAATCACGCGATACCCGTCGAATACGGGAATGCTTTTTGAAGCAACCTGCGCTTCAAGGCGCTCGGTCATAAATTTCGAGGTCAAAGGCCCGCAGGAGGTCGCGCGGGCTCCGGTATCGTTGTCGGTCTGATAGCCCACGTATTCGCCGTACTCGTTATACGGAAACGGCACCCCGATTCCGACAAGCTTGAAAAAGCATTCGAGGGAGCATGACGCCTCGGCGAGCGCGTTGTCGCCGTGCATGCCGCCGGAATGCAAATCCCGCGCCATCTCCATTACCGAATCCGGCGTGTTACCCGAGGTTGAGAGCTTGTAATAGGTTTGCTTGTCCGAGCCGGTGTTTCGCGAGGTGCCCATGCACCTGCCCTCGGTGATCAGCGCGATATTTGTTTTGCCGAGAGAATACAGGCTGTCCGCGGCGTTATAGCCCGCGCAGCCGCTTCCTATGATTATCGCGTCAAATGTATAATAAGGTATTTCCGCGTTTTTCAAATACAGGGTTTTCGGTATTATGTCCATGCCTTTTCACCTCACGCCATGGTTTTAAGCATTTCCGGGGCGACCTCGTATCGGACGGGCTTGCCGCTGATTACGCTTCTGAATTCCTCTACCATGTATTCCGCCATGCGGTATGTCTCGTTTCCGAGGCTTCCGGCTATATGCGGCGTAATAAACACGTTGTTAAGCTTATAGAGCCGGCTTTCCGGCTCCGGCGGTTCGGGATATGTGACGTCGAGCACCGCGCAGCATTCCGGGTTTTCCGTAAGGTACCTGATTAAATCATGCTCCGCGACCTGCGCGCCGCGGCCGGTATTTATAAACGTCGCGGGCTTTGGCATAAGACTAAACTGCTTATACCCGATAATCCCGACGGTTTCGGGCTTGTTCGCAAGGTGGTTTGATACGACGCCGCAGCGCGCGAACACCTCGTCAAGCCCCGCCTTTTCGACACCGAGCTCAGCCGCGACGTCGTCCGGCAAAAACGGGTCGAACACGATTATGTTCATCTTGCAGCGCGAGAGAATGCGTATAACGCGCCTGCCTATCATGCCGGCGCCGAGTATGCCGACGTTAACGCCGTAATTGCCCGGCGCCATGCGTTTATATTCGTAAGCTTTTTCATAGCGCCCGCGGCTTGCCTCAAAGCAGGCGCTATAATAGCATTTGTTCGCGAGAATTATCTGCGCCGCCGCGTATTCCGCGACGGGAACGGCGTTCGCCGCCCACGCGCTGTATACCTTAATATTATTATCCAAATACGCCCTGGCAAAGTGCGCGACGCTGCCCGCGGCATAGAACACGCCCTTGAGGTTCGGGAAATACCCGGCGACCTGCTCTCGCGTAAAGCCGGGGATTCCCCAGGTGGAAAACGCGTAGTCGGCTTTCGCGGCGAGCTCCCGGTGGCTTTCGATATTATCCGAGGATATTACTATATCCGTTTTAAGGTTCGCCTCTTTTTGAAGCAGTTCAGTTTGTTCTTCGGTATATACGCTCGCGATACGGTTCTTTTTTTCCCCCAGAAATATGCTTAGCATTTATTCGTTCTCTCCTTGAAGTGTGAATTTTCTTCTGTATTCGGTCGGCGTCATGCCTGTTTCGCGCCTGAAGTACTTGGTGAAGTTGCTGTGGTCGGTAAAGCCCGTTGACAGCGCTATTTGCAGTATGCTCAGGTCGGTGTTCCTGAGGGCGTCTTTTGCCGAGCTTATTCTGCAAAGCAGCGAGTACTGCTTAAACCCGTAGCCCGTAATCGCCTTGAAATTGCGCGACAGGTAATAGGGGCTTAACGCAAAGCTTTTCGCGATGTCAACAAGCTGTAATTCCTTGTTGTAATTGTTCTCGATATAGTTTTTCACCTGCCACACCGTGACCAGAATATCCTGGTCCACCGACGGAAATTTCGACGGGTATTCGCGATACAGGCAAATCAATAAGTACTTAAGCAGCAGGGAGCAGGCCTCGTTTGAGTATGCGCCGTGTTTTTCCGCCTCGGCCCCGATTAAAGACAGCATGTTCTCGACGGTTTTGCCGGTTTCGCCGATACGCAGCACATGCTCGAAGTCCGGCGGACGGTTAAAGAAAATGGAAAGCAGGGTTTTATCGCGTATGTGCTTTTCCGCGAGCCGCGGCGATATGTTCAGATAATAGCGCTCGTAGCAGTCCGAGAGTATCCGGATGTTATGGGTCTCAAGGTGGTTTATAAAAACCAGGCTTTCGGGCAAAACGTCATAGTTTTTCCTCGAAACGCTTATATTGACCCGCCCGTCCTTTACGTAAATCATCTGATAGCCGTTATGGCTGTGCCGCGGTATGCTTTTAATCTCGCTTGAATGGTTAAACTGCCATATCAGATGCTCATTGCTCAAAAGACATAACCCCCTTTGCGTTTTTTTGCAAAATAATAAGCAAAAAAATAATAGAAATTACACGCCGGGTGTTTTATAATAATAATGCCGGCATTTATTATGCCCGTATTAATTACACCATATTTTCGCGGATTTGTCTATGATTTTTTGATACTCAACCTCCGCAAGAAATACCAAACACAAAAGGGGATGGCGCATGTTGAAGGATGGATTTACGGAGTTTAAAAACAGGGAAGATTCAAAGCTCGGCTTTTCCGAGGACCTCGCGGTTCTGGCAAAGCCCCTTAAAATCGGAAGTCATACCGCGCATAACCGTATTGTGTATCAGCCGATGGAGGGCTGCGACGGGACAAGCGACGGCGCGCCTGATGACCTGACAATCAGGAGATACCGCAGACTCGCCGCGGGCGGCATGGGTATTCTCTGGTTTGAGGCGACGGCGTGTATGGAAACCGGGCGCGCAAACCCGAGACAGCTTTGGATAACGGAGAATAATCTCGACGCGTTTAAGCGTATTGTCTCCGAAATCAAGGAAATCTGCATGAAGGAAAACGGATTTTCGCCGGTGGTCATAATGCAGAACACCCATTCCGGGCGTTACAGCAAGCCGTACGGTAAGCCTCTGCCGGTTATTGCGCGAAACAACACGATATTTGAAAAAGACTCGCCGATAGACCCCGACAGGATTGTTTCCGACGAGGAGCTTGACAAGGTGTCTGAGGCTCTGGTCGAAAACGCGAGGCTCGCGGAGCTTGCGGGGTTTGACGGCGTTGACGTAAAGTGCTGTCACGGGTATCTGCAAAACGAAATGTTCAGCTGCTACAACCGCCCGGGGCGTTACGGCGGCTCCTTAGAGAACCGTTCGCGCCTATTAAGGGAGACTGTTTCGGGCATAAACGCGATTAAAAGCCGGGATTTCATCGTGACAACGAGGTTTAACATATACGACGGATTCCCGTACCCCGAGGGCTTCGGAGTGTCGAAAGACGGCGGTCTTGAGCCGGATTATGACGAACCCGGGCGAGTGATAGCATGGCTTTATGAGCTGGGCGTCAGGCTTATCAATATTACGATGGGTAATCCCTATGTAAACCCGCATGTAAACAGACCCTATAAAAACAGCGCGTTCGAGCCGCCCATGAGCGGGGTTGCCCGGTTAATCGAGGGGTGTATCGAGGTTTCAAAGGAGTTTAAGGATATCGCGACCGTCTGTTCGGGGTTTTCATATCCCGAGGAGTACGGCGCGAATATCGCGGCGTATTACGTCGGGCGCGATGATTTCGCGTTCGCGGGCTTCGGCAGGCAGATTTTCGCGTATCCGGACCTCGCGCGTGATATTATCGGGGGAGACGGGCTCTCCCGCAATAAATGCTGCATAACATGCGGAAAATGCACCGAGATTATGCGTGCCGGCGGAACTCCCGGCTGTGTTGTCCGCGACGCGGGGGTTTATTTTCCGATATATAAAAAATATGTAAAAAATACTCTTTAAAACACGAAAGTTTTAATATATAATAAGTACATGCGTTGAAATAATCGGCATGTACTTATTTTGTGAGGAGGAATCGGGGACAATGACAAAGAAGGTGGCTTTGGTTACGGGCTCGACCCGGGGCATAGGCTTTGAGATATTAAAGGAATTCTGTAAAAACGGCTATACGGGCATTATGACATGCTCCGCAATGAGCACGAAAGCGAACGAGGCGTTATCGACGCTTCGTAGCCAGGGCCTTGAGGCGATATTAATCCCGTGCGATATTTCCGATTCAAACGCGCGCGAAAGACTTTTCGCGGAAATCAGAACCAGGCTTAAAAGGCTTGACGTTGTTATAAACAACGCCGGAGTCGCGCCGGAAAAGCGCGTTGATTTGCTGGACGCGACGGAGGAGAGCTTTGACAGGGTTATCGGCATTAACCTTAAGGGTACTTTTTTCATGTGCCGTGACGCGGCAAGGCTGATGATTGAGCTTCAGAACAGGAAGCTACCGGACTACGCGCCGAAAATTATTAATATTTCCTCGGTCTCCGCGTACACGGCCTCGCGCAACCGCGGCGAGTACTGCGTATCCAAGTCCGGGATTTCGATGTGCACGATGCTTTTCGCAGAACGCCTGGCGGAGCACGGTATACCCGTGTTCGAGATACGCCCGGGGATAATAAAAACCGATATGACGTCCGACCCCGAGGTTGAGAACCGTTATAATAAACTGATTGACGAGGGGCTGACCCCGATAAAACGGTGGGGGACGCCCAAGGATATAGCCGACGCGGTTATGACGCTGGTGGGCGGAAAGCTTGATTTCGTTACGGGACAGGTGATTAACGCTGACGGAGGATTCCATATCCGAAGGCTGTAACCCATATCCGGAGGCTATCCTTTGGTTAAGCCTTCGGTTAATGAAATTCGCTCCGTTGTAGCGAATGAAATTCGCCTGAGCGCGTGAAATACGCCGTGCGGCGTATGAAATATGCTTCGCATATTAAGGGATTATTTTAATAATTTTCGCTCCCCCCAAGGGGAGAGCGAAAAACAAGTAATTTATTTTGATTTCTTTCTCTCCCCCCTTGGGGGAGAGAAATCGTTTTAAATATTGTAAATATATAGGGTTTGGTATATAATAAACCGGAAGCATTAGAAAAAGGAGTCGGACTTATGATTAGAGAAAACATCGAATTTATCAAAAAATATGACCCGGAGCTCGGAGATGCCGTCGAGGCGGAGTTTAACCGCCAGAGGAACAATATCGAGC
>JAAYXM010000278.1 GCA_012515925.1 Clostridiales bacterium | reverse complement strand
TTTAATAGATTTGTTTTATGCTGTTTGCTGCTTTTCCGCGATAGCGTTCAAAACGCAGACCAGACCGCGGATGTTTCCGTTCAGTACGTTTACGAAACCGCTGATAGGCGCCTGCATGCTTCCGAGCATCTTCGCGATAAGAACTTCCTTGCTCGGCAGGTCGGCAAGAGCCTTTACCTCGTCGGCACTAATAACACGGCCGTCAACAAAACCCGCCTTTATGTTGTAGATGTTCTTGTCCTTTTTGGCATACTCCGCGACTAATTTGGCGGGGGCGACAGGGTCAGTCATGCTTATGGCGAGAGCTGTTGTTCCTTCAAGAACGCTCTCGAGCGCATCGTAGCCGACCTGCTTTGCCGCAAAGCGTATCAGGGAATTCTTAATGACGGAATAATCGATATTGTTTTTGCGCATCTCGCTGCGAAGCTTAGTATCGTTTTCCACGGTAATTCCCTTGTAGTCCACAAGCACGCCGCTGCTCGCGTTCTTCATTTTTTCGGCAAGCTCGGAGACAAATGCTTTCTTTTGCTCGAGAATTTTTTCGCTTGGCATATATAATTCACCTCCGTGGCGTAAGTTTAAAATAAAAAGCTCCCGTGCATCAGAACACGAGAGCATGCAAGCTTTATAACGTAAAGTAAAATACATTTACACAAACAAAACCGCAATTCCTCGGCGGGCTTTCCGATAAAGGATTAAGTCATAAAAGACGCCTGCTGTCTTAAGAACGCACAAATTGCTTTTTATTAAATTTAACTTAGATATATTACCATGAATTTTCCGCGATGTCAACACTTATCTGATACTTTTCCTCCCCACGGAGGGGGAGGAAAAGTTTTTACCTTATGCGAGGTATTTTGCCGTGCTGACTTTGATTCCGGGGCCCATTGTCGAAGCTATGACGCAGGAGCGAATATACTGGCCCTTGGCGGCCGCGGGTTTCGCTTTGATTATCGCGCCGATAAGCGTTTCGAAGTTCTCGATGAGCTTTTCGGGTCCGAACGAAACCTTGCCGATAGGGCAGTGGATTATATTCGTCTTATCAAGACGGTACTCGATTTTACCCGCCTTAAGCTCGTTGACTGCACGGGCAACGTCCATCGTGACCGTGCCCGCTTTCGGGTTCGGCATAAGGCCTTTGGGGCCCAAAACCTTACCGAGACGTCCGACAAGACCCATCATATCGGGTGTCGCGACGACAACATCAAAATCAAAGAAGTTTTCGCCCTGAATCTTTGCGACAAGATCCTCGGCACCGACAAAATCAGCGCCGGCGTCCTCGGCTTCCTTGGCTTTTTCGTTCTTGGCAAATACCAAAACACGAACCTTCTTGCCGGTACCGTGGGGCAGTACAACCGCGCCCCTGACCTGTTGGTCGGCATGGCGGGAATCGACGCCAAGCTTGACATGAAGCTCGACGGTTTCATCGAAATTGGCTTTGCTGATGTCTGTAATCAGCTTAAACGCCTCATCTGAATCGTATTGAGTCAGACGATCTACCTGTTTTGCGCTTTCGATATATTTTTTGCCTCTACGCAATTTCTAATCCTCCTTGTTGTGGTTTTTCGGATATAAATCCTCCCACCGGGCGAAACCGGTATGAATCAAGCGTCATTCCTCAACGGTAACGCCCATGCTGCGCGCCGTACCGGCTATCATTCTCATAGCGGCCTCAACGGACGCGGCGTTTAAATCCGGAGCTTTCAGCTCGGCGATTTTCTTAAGGTCATCCTTCGAAATCGTGGCGACCTTTGTTTTGTTCGGCACAGCGGAGCCGCTTTCGATTTTACACGCCTTCTTAATAAGAACGGCGGCGGGCGGCGTCTTGGTGATGAACGAGAACGAACGGTCGGCGTACACCGTAATAATAACGGGGATAATAAGACCTATGTCGTTCTTTGTGCGCTCATTGAAATCCTTAGTGAACTGGACAATGTTGACGCCGTGCTGACCGAGCGCGGGGCCGACGGGCGGTGCCGGAGTAGCTTTTCCGGCGGGAATCTGAAGCTTAATGAGACCTATAACCTTTTGAGCCATTTAGTAGCACCTCCTTGTTAAGATGTGGTTAACCGCGGTATGCATAAAATGCACCCTCCCACGTGCGTGCCGAAAGACACGCCATCTATGCAAAAAACACATAAGTGCCTGCATATTCGAAAGATTTAATCCTCGACAAGCCGGACCTGGTCGGGTTCCAGCTCCACCGGGGTTTCGCGCCCGAACATGGACACGATAACCCGTATTTTGTTTTTATCAAGCGAGATTTCGTCAACGACGCCGATGAAGTCCTCCAAAGCGCCGTCGATAATCTTTACGCTGTCGCCTACG
>JAAYXM010000277.1 GCA_012515925.1 Clostridiales bacterium | reverse complement strand
GGCGCGATGCTCAAGAAAATCGGCGAGCTTGCGAGGTGTGATATAGAGAGATTTTTAGGCGGCAAAGTATTTCTCGAAACCTGGGTCAAAATCAAGGAAAACTGGCGTGACAACGAATATCTTATAAGGAATTTCGGTTTTGAGGTTTAAATTATGCACAGAACTGAAAAAGGCCTGATATTGCGTGAGGCCGCGTATAAGGACGCGGATATCATGCTTACTGTACTCACTGAATGCGACGGGAAGATTTCCGCCGCGGCGCGCGGCGTCCGCAGGAAAAACAGCAAGCTGACCGCGGGAATACAGTTTCTCGCGTATTCCGAATTTACGTTTTTTGAAAGCGCCGGGCGTTTCACGGTGAACGAGGCGGAGCCGATAGAGCTGTTTTTCGGTTTAAGAAACGATATAGAAAAGCTCGCGCTTGCCTCATACTTTGCCGATGTTTTAAACGTCGCGGCGGACTGCGAGTTTGTTGACCCCGAGCTGTTAAGGCTCGGGCTTAACTCGCTTTTCGCGCTGTCCGCGGGAAGCTACGACGCGTGTATAATAAAATCATGCTTTGAGTTTAAAATCGCGGCGCTTTCGGGCTACGCGCCGGGAATCAAATACTGCGGAAAATGCGGCCGCGCGCCCGTATCGCCGGTGTTGGACATTAATAACGGTTCGGTGTACTGCAAATCCTGCGGAGGCGGGAAAACGCTCGATAACGGCGCGTACGGCGCGCTGCTTTATATTTTATCCTGTGATTTAAAAAGGCTGTTTTCGTTTAAACTCGACGAAAATTCCCGTAATATCCTCTCAAATATAACCGAGGATTACCTGCTTTCACATTTCGATCGGGATTTTAAGACACTGACATTCTATAAAAGCATAAAAGCCGCGGAAGCGGCTGCATGTACGGAGCAAAGGTAATGGATGATATTTTAAAAAAATCGGTTCAGCTTCTTGAATTGGAGCGTGTACTTAAAAAGCTTTCCGACAACGCCGTAAGCGACCGCGCAAAGGAGGAGGCTCTCGCGATTTCGCCGATGACGGATATCGGAGAGGTTGAGGCGGCGCAAAAGAGAACGACCGACGCGAAAAAGCTTATAGGGCTTCGCGGCGCGCCCGGGTTTTCGGGCATTAAGGACGTATCCGCGGCGCTTCGCCGGGCGGACGCGGGCGGGGTATTAAACCCGCGCGAGCTTTTGGACATAGCGGCGCTTTTGCGCGCGGCGAGGACGGTAAGGGGATATATCGGCGATGACAGCCGTATAAGTACATGTCTTGACGAAATATTCGCGTCGTTAAGCGTAAATAAGTATCTCGAGGACTTGATATTCGGCGCGATATTAAGCGAGGAGGAAATAGCCGATAACGCAAGCCCGGCGCTTTCCGAAATCCGCCGTAAGATTGCGCACGGCAACTCAAAAATCCGCGAGACGATGCAGAAAATCATTACGTCGAAATCATATTCGCGGTATTTGCAGGACGCGATTATAACCCAGCGCTCGGGCAGGTATGTGGTGCCCGTCAAAAGCGAATACAGAGCCGAAATAAACGGGCTTGTGCATGATATTTCCGACAGCGGCGCGACGCTTTTTATCGAGCCCATGACGGTTGTGCAGCTGAATAACGAGCTGCGCGAGCTTGCCGCCAAGGAGCAAAAGGAAATCGAGCGGATACTCGCGTCGCTCTCCGCCGAGGTTTCGGGCTTTACGGACGCAATCTACAGGAATTTCAACCTGCTTGTCAGACTCGATTTGATATTCGCCGCGGCAAAGCTGTCGTACGCGTTGAACGCGGAGGAGCCGTCTTTAAACACACGCGGTGAGGTTTATCTCAAAAACGCGCGTCACCCGCTGCTCGACCCGAAAACCACGGTTCCGATTACCGTGGGGCTCGGGGTCGAATACGATACGCTTATCATCACGGGGCCGAATACGGGCGGAAAGACGGTCGCGCTTAAAACCATAGGGCTGTTAACGCTTATGGCTGAGTGCGGGCTGCATATACCCGCGGATTCGGGCAGCAGGATATCGGTTTTCGGACGCGTGTTCGCTGATATAGGCGACGAACAGAGCATCGAGCAGTCCCTGTCAACGTTTTCGTCCCATATGACGAATATCGTATCGATAATCAATCACGCCGACGACAAAACATTGATACTGCTCGACGAGCTCGGCGCGGGCACCGACCCGGTGGAGGGCGCCGCGCTCGCCGTTTCGATTATCGAATATGCCCGCGCTCTCGGCGCGCGGGTCGCGGCAACGACCCACTACACCGAGCTTAAAAGCTACGCTTTGACCACGGACGGGGTTGAAAACGCGAGCTGCGAATTCGACGTCAAGTCACTTAAGCCGACATACAGACTGCTTGTCGGCATACCCGGCAGGAGCAACGCGTTTCTGATATCGCGGCGGCTCGGGCTTCCCGATTATATTATCGACAGCGCGCGGGAACGCGTGGCGTCGGAGGACGTCAGCTTTGAAGAGATTATAACGCAGCTTGACAAAAAGCGCAGAATTCTCGAGAATGAGCTTGAAAAAGCGGAAAGAATAAAACGCGAAGCCGAGGAGCGCTTAAACAGCGCGCGAAGGCTCGAGGAGCAGCTAAACAGTAAAAAGGACAACGCGACGGAGATCGCGAAGGCCGAGGCGGCGAGGATTATAAAAGACGCCCGCGCCGCCGCGGAGGAAGCGTTTATTAAGCTTGACGAGCTTAAGAAAATGGAGAAAGCCCGCGAAAATACCCAGATGATAAACACGGCGCGAGCCGAGCTTAAACGCGGGCTCAATATCGCGGAAAAGAATCTGTTCGCGGAGGATAAGCCTAAGACGCATATGCCCCCGCCGCGAGAGCTTCGCGCCGGGGATACCGTTGAGATTGTGTCTCTCGGCACAAAAGGAACGGTTATAAAGCCCGCGGATTCCTCTGGAAACGTTGAGGTGCAGGCGGGTATATTAAAGATTAACGTAAAACTAAACGATATTATCCTGCTTGAGGAGCAAGGCGCCGCCCTGGGCGGCTTTATCTCAAAAAAGCAAGCTGAGCTTCGAAAAATCGCGATAAGCCCCGAGCTGGATTTGCGCGGCATGATGTCCGAGGACGCGGAGCACGCGCTTGAAATGTACTTGGACAACGCGTTTATGGCTAAGCTCGGCAATGTTACGCTTATTCACGGCAAGGGTACCGGGGCGCTCAGAAAAGCGGTGCACGGTTTTTTAAAGAAACACCCGCATGTAAAAAGCTTTCGATTAGGCAACTTCGGAGAGGGTGATACCGGTGTTACGATTGTCGAGTTGAAATAAGAAAAAGCGGCAAATATTCTTATATATTATGTCGGTAAAATATTAAATCTAAAAAGGTTGAAAATAGCAGGAATATTTGTTATCATATTAACAAAGGATTATTGAATGGAGGAAACGCTTCATGTGTACTAAGGAAGTATACATTAACAATCAAATAGGATTGCGTGCGCGTCCGGCAACTTTCTTTATACAAAAGGCAAACGAGTTCAAATCAAGCATCCAGGTCGAAAAGGAAGAAAGGCGGGTTAACGCGAAAAGCCTGCTCGGAGTCCTGTCATTGGGTATCACAAAGGGCACAAAGGTTACCCTCGTTGCCGACGGCGCGGACGAAAAGGAAGCAATAGAAGCACTGACGGAGCTAATTAATTCAAATTTCTCAGAGTAGAATATAGATTTCACGCTGCAAACCGGAGCGCCGCTTCAAGCGGCGCTCTTATAATATAAAGGATGAAGCCATGGACTATCTCAAAGACAGGGCGGTGAGCCTGCCCGACAAGCCGGGTGTTTATTTAATGCTCGACAAGACAAAACAGGTGATTTACGTCGGCAAGGCGAAGAACCTGTATAACCGCGTGACCTCTTATTTTCGAAGCGTCGAAAATCACGACATTAAAACCCGGCTTATGGTCTCACAGGTCTCTGATTTCGATTATATAGTGACGGACACGGAGTTTGAGGCGCTTGTACTCGAGAATTCGCTTATTAAAAGGCATAAACCGAAGTATAATATATTGCTCAAGGACGATAAGGGTTATCCGTATATCCGACTGAGCGTAAACGAGGAATACCCGCGTTTCTCGATTGTTTCCAAACCTGCGGACGACGGCGCGAAATACTTCGGGCCGTACCGGGGCAGGGTTGAATCCCGCCAGGCAATCGAGGCGGTTTGCGCCGCTCTTAAGCTCCCGACATGCAAGCGTCGGTTCCCGCGGGATATCGGTAAAGGCCGCCCGTGTCTGAACCGGCATTTGGGCAAATGCCGGGCTGTATGCATGGGTAAAGTATCGAGAGAGGAATACCTTGAAAGCGTTAACCGCGCGGTAATGATACTCGAGGGCAAATCACAGAGTATCGCCGAAAAGCTAAAAGAGCGGATGAACGCGTATTCCGCGGAGCTTAAGTTTGAAGCCGCGGCGCGCGTGCGCGACGAGATACGGGCGATTGAAAATCTCGGGATACGCCAGAAGGTGCTCTCGGGCGGCATGTCCGATACCGACGTTATCGCGGTGTTCACCGCGGAGAGCAAAAGCGCGTTTAGTATACTGCATTATCTTAAAGGGGAGCTTCTGGAAACCGAAACGCGGCTTATCGAAACGCCGGTTTACGCAAACCGCGGCGAGCTTATATCGGGCTTTGTCAAGCAGTATTACGGCAATCGCTCAAGGCTTCCGAAAAGCATCTGGTTATCGGACGCGATACCCGACGCGGAGCTGATTGAGCGCTGGCTTTCGGAAGAAAAGAATCCGGGCAGGGTAAAAATAAGCGTGCCGGCGCGCGGAGAAAAGCTTCAAACCGTGCGTATGGCGGAGGAGAACGCGAAGCAGAAGGCGCTTACGGCGTCCACAAAAACCGAAAGAATTAACCGCTCGCTTGAGGACCTTGGAAAAATCTTAAATCTCGAAAAAACTCCCGTCAGAATCGAGGCTTACGACATATCCCACACCGCGGGCGCCGACATGGTCTCCTCAATGATTGTGTTTGAAAACGGCGCGCCCGCCAAAAACGAATACAGGAAATTCACGATTAAAACTCTTGAAGGAAGCGACGATTGCGCCGCAATGCGCGAGACGGTCGCGAGGCGGATTGAGCGGTATCTTATTAACGATGAGAAATTCAACGCTTTGCCCGATTTAATCCTTGTTGACGGCGGCAAGG
>JAAYXM010000276.1 GCA_012515925.1 Clostridiales bacterium | reverse complement strand
TAAAACAAATCTATTAAAAATTATATTCGGAGGTAAATAAAATGTCTGAAAAAGTAACAAAGCTTATTGAAGAAGTAAAGGCCCTTACAGTTCTTGAATTATCCGAACTTGTCAAAGCTCTCGAAGAGGAATTCGGCGTTTCGGCCGCGGCTCCCGTTGCGGTTGCCGCCGCTCCCGCCGCCGCTACCGCCGCAGCCCCCGCTGCAGAAGAGAAAACCGAGTTTGACGTTGTTCTCGCCGAGGTCGGCCCCAACAAGATCAATGTCATCAAGGTTGTCCGCGAGCTTACCGGTCTCGGACTTAAGGAAGCCAAGGAGCTTGTTGACGGCGCTCCGAAGCCCGTCAAGGAAGGCGCCGGCAAGGATGACGCCGACGCGATGAAGGCCAAGCTTGAAGAAGCCGGCGCAAAAGTCGAACTTAAGTAATAATGCAAAAATCCCTCCCCCTCGCGGGGAGGGATTTTTAAACCGTGAATAAAACCGGGCTGGCATAAGCTCGGTTTTTATTTATCATACCCCGTATCAACAAGTACCATATCGAGAACCCCGGAGCAATAGCCGCATTTTTCGCATTTTTTATCGCATGCCGTTGTTCTTTCAAACCAATCGTCCGGGAAACGCGAGTTATCTATGATATACGGTGCGAAAGCCGGTCCGAACCCGGGCTCGAACAAATCCAGCAAGTTACCGGAATACCTTCCCGAAGCATAGCTGTCGATTACGAGCGCCGGAAGCGTGTGCATTCTCGTCGCAAGCTTGATAGTCGGGAAGTATTCTTTATAATTATGTATATCCTCGGGCCTTATCCATGTATTCTGCAAAACGCTGACCAGGTTTTCCCTGCTTTTTAAATAATTCCAGCAGGCGTACGGCATAAAGCCCTCGATATTCCGCTGTCTTTCTATCTCGCCGTTATGCGCAACCATGTTGTCATGAAACGTCTGGCATGAGCAAAATCGCATACATCCGCTGTTTGCGAGCAGGTATAACCCTTTATTGTTTTTATCCGCCCATTCCTTCAGCTCTTTAATTCTCGTGAAATCTCTGTTATAATCTCTTTGTATGTAATATGAATCAAACAGGTGGGCGAGATAGCTCATGCCCTTTACCGTGCCAATACGCATGTTTACGGAGGCACGCACGTCAATATTACCGTATTTGCTCTTAACCATATGTGCTATTGCGGGTGACGCGGTGGTTATAACATCAATGCCGCAGCCCTCTACGCTCAAGTAATCTATTATCGAGTAAATCCTGTTAGAAAGGTTCCTGCTTATTGCGTCCGCGCCGTAGCAGTTTCCGTTATATAAAAGATTGAGCTTGATCCCGAGTTCCTTTATTCTCTTCAGATCATATACAAGCTTGTTCTGCACGCTCCAGTCAAAGTATCCGAAGCTGTCGACCAGGGACCCGCGCCCCGTAGCGTTATCAAGCCACGGGAAATATACCTCGCTTATCCTTTCCTTATAGTCACACACTATATCAAAAAAATCACGCTCAAATTCCTCGCTTAACTGGTAACCCACCGAAAACTTCATGCCGCACTACTCCCCTATGGCTTTATCGGGTTTAATTATATAATTATGTTCGCGTCTTTACAATGTAAAAAGAGCTTTTGTTTTTATATATTTCGATTACGGAGGATATAAACATGCGGATAATGGGAATTGATTTCGGCGATAAACGGACAGGCGTGTCAATATCCGACTTAAACGCCGTACTTGCCGGTGAAAGCTTTATTATAACCGAGCCGGACAGCGCGAGTACCGTGGATAAAATTGTGGAAATCGCCAAAGACCGCGAGGTGTCCGAAATCGTAGTGGGGCTTCCCAAAAATATGAACGGTACAATCGGCGTGCGCGGCTTAAAAAGCGTGGTATTCGCGGAAAGGCTCCGGGAACGAACCTCCGTAAACGTCGTACTCTGGGATGAACGTCTTACCACCGTGGACGCCAACAGAATTCTTACCGAAACCGGAAACCTCGGGAAGAAGCGTAAGGAGAAAACGGACGCCGTCGCGGCCTCCCTTATCCTCCAAAGCTACCTGGATTATAAAGCAGGAAAAAACCACCCGTAGGGGTGGTTTTTGATTTAATCGTCCTTTTCCTCTGTTTCGTCAGCTTCCTCCGCTTCATTCTGATTTTCCGCCTGTTTTTCTCCGGCCTCCGTCTCGGGAGAGGATTCGCTTTCACTTTCTTTTTCTTTCCCGCCCCGTGTTTCTTCCGACACTTCGGAGGGTTTAATAAGCCCGTGCATAAACCCGTTAAGCTGCGGAGAGCAAATATCCCCGGCTATCAGCCTGTTTTTATATATCAGAATATTAGCGATTACCCCCTGCTCACCGCTCGGGTGGTTTATTACCTGATATGTATAGCGCATCGCCCGTTTGCCCGCGTACTTCTTTAAATCAAGCCCCTGCTCGTTCTGAATCTTATTGTATTTCTGATAGACCTCGTCAAACTCCTCGGGTATGCGCACCTCCATAAACTCAAGCGGATCCTTGCCCGTTTCCCAGCCGAAGCTGTTTAACAGTGCTATCCTGTCCTCGTTGCTTTTGATATTCTTAAGCTCAACTCTTTTTTGCCGGCTTTCGCTTGCGATAATCGCGTCATCCCCGCCCTTTTCCCCGAGCAGTACGATAGCCGCGCATATTACCACACCGATTATTAACACCCATGCGATTATTTTCCGTTTTGTCAGCTTAGCGGTCATGAAAAGCATACCTGTTTTCCCCTTCCGTTTTTAATATTAAAATATATTTTTCTTTTAACGGATTTATGCCTATTCACAATTCTTTAATAAATTAAATATTTGTTAAGATTATATACAGTTAAGTATCAATTATGCTATAATTACCATAAGTTTTTTATATGGTTTTTATCTCGGAATAACCGTTTGGTTTACCTTAAGATAACAATTTCTCGGGGGTCTGTATTAATGAAAAAGCATCTCATAAGCTATGCGTTATCAGGGATTTTTTTGTTGTTTTTTCTGACCGGCTGCTCTCAGGCGGCTAAGCCCGACGGCTCGGACGCCGCGGACGCGTCCGATACCGCCGTCAGCGTATCGGTTTTAAACGCGAAACGCGGCGAGCTTTCCAAAACGGTCAGATACTCCGGCAAAATCTCCCCAAATGATACCGTTATCGTGACCTCAAAGCTCGGCGGTAAGGTTTTATCCGTAAATTACGACGTGGGCGACAGGGTGTCTAAGGGCGCTCTTTTATTTACGCTCGACGATACGGATTTGATTAACGCCGTGTCCGCGGCCCGCGCCCAATATGACCTGGCGCTCGCAAACCTGAACCGGACGACCGGCGGCGCCGTTGAACTGCAGCTTGAAACCTTAAAGCATCAGGCGGAGCAGGCGCGCCGGGGTGTTGAAACCGCCCAAAAGCATTTAAACCGTCAGCGTGAGCTTTTTGACGCGGGCGCGATATCCCAGATAGAGCTTGAGACCGCGGAAAACAATTATAATACCGCGAACGAACAGTACAGCCTCGCAAAAACCAATTACGAGCTTAACCTTACAAAGATTCAGGCGGAAAACAAGTCGGCCGCCGAAGCGCAGCTTGCGCAGGCTAAGGTGGCGCTCGATACCGCCGAAACCCAGCTTGCCAATACAAAGGTATATTCGCAGATTGGCGGCACCATAAGCTCGAGAGATGTCTCGTCGGGCGGGATTATTTCGCCCGGCATGCCCGCTTTTACGATTATTGACGACAGCTCGGTTTACATAGAGTTCTTCGTTACGGACGATACCGTCAGTAAAATCAAGCCCGGCACTCTTGTTCAAATCGAGGTGCCCGCGGCGGGTATATCCGGCGTCTCCGGAAACATTACTTCAATATCGCCTTCCGCAAACCCCCAGACACAGCTTTATACCATCAAGGCTTCGATTAAAAACACCGACGGAAAGCTGAAGCTCGGTATGTTCGCGACGGTCGGGATAACCGTCGAGACAATTAATAACGCCATATGTATACCGGTTGACGCAGTACGCACGGACGGCGAGAAAAACTATGTGTTTGTCGTAAAAGACGGCGCTGCCAGACAGGTGTTTGTCGAAACCGGAGCGTCAAACGACAATGAGATTATTATCGCTTCTGGAATAAGCGAAAACGACGCCGTTATTGTCAAGGGTCAGGACTTTGTGGCGGACGGAACACTCGTTTCGATTGTCGGTAACGGAGGTAATTAACCTTGGGTATAATTAAAACAGCCGTTAAACGCCCCGTCACCGTGCTGATGTGCGTTCTGGTGGTTATCGTCATCGGCTATACGAGCTTTTCCAAAATCCCGCTTGATTTAATGCCGAAAATGAACATTCCCATCGCCCTTGTCCAGACGTCATACGAGGGCGCGGGACCGTATGAGGTTGAAAATCTTGTGACCCGTCCGCTCGAAAGCGTACTCTCCACCGTAGAGAACGTCAAGAATATTTATTCCGATTCTTCCGAGGGCTCCTCGATTGTAATAATCGAGTTTTCGGACGACACGGATATGGACTTCGCGACGCTTCAAATGCGCGAAAAGATTGATATGATTAAATCCGCGCTGCCGGATGATACCACTGCCCCGATGGTATTCAAGCTTGACCCGAATATGATGCCTATAGCAATGATAAGCGTTACAAAATCCGAAACCTCAAAATCGGAGATAAACGATATAGCGTTAAAGTCATATTCGGACAATACCGTCTCCCCCGCCCTCGAGAGGATTGCCGGCGTCGCGGGCGTTTCCACGCTCGGCGGAAGGACGCGTGAAATCCGCGTTAACCTAAGACAGGATAAACTCACAGGCTACGGAATCAGCGCAAATACCGTTGTTTCGCTGCTGCGCGCCGAAAATCTTAATCTCCCCGGCGGCTCGGTTTCTT
>JAAYXM010000275.1 GCA_012515925.1 Clostridiales bacterium | reverse complement strand
TTTAAGCTGTGCCGTCGTACGGCGCACGTATACTTTCATGATTAAGAGTATCTTAACAGAAAAAACAGCCGGCAACCGTTTTTGCCCTGAAATGTAATAATGGCGGCTTGAAATGCGAAATCTATAAAAACCCGCAAGGAAGGCTTTTCGCCAACCCTGCGGGGTTTTGCAGTATTTTAGTTTTATACGAACATTATATTATTCGAGGAACACATGCTAATAAAGGGTGTTTGCTCACCATCGTAATATAGCCGCTCTTCTTCCAATTCCTCAAGAGCCGGAGTTTTCCCGCTCAGGTAATCGTTTATCCGGCATGCGGCTCGTTTAATTCTCGCTGTCACCCCGCCCAGCCTGACATCAATATTATTAAAATTAAAGGGTTTATTGTTCTTGTACCAAATATCCGCCATCAGTTGGTGAAGCTTCTCAAGTTCAGGTGCAAGGTCCTTTAGTTCGTCCGCGATTTTTCGTAAATCCCCGGCATTGTTTTTGCGGTACGCGTTTACGAGGCGAATTCCCAAATCGCTCTTTCTCTCTAATACTTTCGCGTATTGACGGTAAAGTTCAAACAAGTATTCGATGTCCCCTTGCTTTTCAAGCTTTGATAAATCTTCACCGACCTTTTTATAGTGCGCCCTCAAATCCAAAGTCTCAAAGTTCTTATCAAATAAGCCCTGCAGCACGTCCTGATACAGAACCTGCTTTGCGGTGCTTGGCCTTAACATATCGAGCCCCTCAATGTCAGAGTCCAAATCCAACCGTAAAAACGCGTCCATATCATAACCCGTACAGGCCTTAAACATCTCCCGGAGACAGTCGTCGTTAACCTGCGAAGAGTAGCAATACTCCGCGTAAAGCTGCATTCCGAGCAAGGCCGTATATACGCTGCATTCGGAGCCATCGTCCCCCCACATGCAGGCAAACACTTCTTTTACTCCCTCTTCATAGCACATTGTAAGCCCGGCGTGGGTGCTGACCATGGTATGCGCATAGCTCGGAGACAGCCCGTTCCACGTCCATATCCCGCCCGCGAATACCACTTTTTCGCTGAGCTCTTTGGTTTTTCTTATCATGCCCCTGTAAATCTCGGGATTTATATTGTAATAATCCCAATATACGAGCGCCACATCCTCAGGAAGCATTTCCGCGGTACCGGGCAAAAATTCGATGTTCGGGTTGTAATACTGAAGCTCGCTGGAATTTAAATATGCTTTGTATTCTATATTAGGGTTTTCGTAATTCGCGTTTTGCCTGCCCGGGTTCGGATTATTCATGCGGAAATACATGTCATTCCATATCATGGGCTCAAAACCGTATTTTTTCGCGATTTCCACTACCTTTTTAAGATGCCTTGCCATTAGCTCATGCTGCTCGCGGTAGCCGTGCTTCCTTAGATAGGCGCCACGCCCCAGATCATGTGTCTCGTCTAAGCCAAGGTGGATTTTTGTGGTGGTATAACACTCACGCATGTGCTTTATCATATCTTCAATAAGCTCATAGGTTTTTGGCTCGTCAACCATAAGCACGCTCGCGGTATCCTTTACATCCGCGAATGCAGACCATCTGAACGGCTTTCCCAGATGCCCCAGGGTTTGTATGCAGGGCACCATGTCAACCCCGAATATATTCGCGAACCTGACAATCTCCGTAAGCTCTTCTTTTGTGTAGGCACCGCGCATATAGCCGAAATACGGGTAACCTTCGAGCTTATACATATCTTCCGTGTATAACATCAGGGTATTTAACCCCATGCGCGCTATCCTTGTGATTATGTCCTTTACCGTATTCACCTTCAACGCGGCGTTGCGGGACACATCCAACATAAGCCCGCACCTGTCTATTTTCCTTGTTTCGCTGAAAGTAAAATTACGCTTGCCGTTTTTTATGTTATATAAAAGTATGCAAAGTGCGCGGAAAAACTCGGTCTTTATGGAATACGCGATGCTTGCGCTGCTCCCGTCAATGCTTACCGACAGCCTGTCCGCTTTCTCCACGTTTACAGCTATGTCCCCGTCGGGCAGTACATAACCGTACTCTTTCACCAGGATTTCAAGCCCTTCTTTAGCCTCTTCCGTCACGCCGCTAAAGTTAAATCTCATAATTGTCCGCTCCTTAAATGATTTACGTATCAGCTGATTGTATCAAGGCAACTTTCATATTATTATAAACGCTTAAA
>JAAYXM010000274.1 GCA_012515925.1 Clostridiales bacterium | reverse complement strand
TATGACGGGTTATTTCTCTTCCCCGCTTTTTTCAAGCATGGCTTTAACATTAATCGGCAGGCCGAACAGGTTTATAAAGCCCTCCGCGTCCTTCTGGTTGTATACCTCGTCCTTGCTGAACGTCGCGATATCCTCATTGTAAAGCGAGTACGGGCTCCAAACTCCGGCGTTTATGATATTGCCCTTATACAGCTTAAGCCGCACACGGCCGGTAACGGTTCTCTGTGTGCTGTCCGCGAAAGCGGACAGCGCCTCGCGAAGCGGCGTATACCATTGTCCGTAGTAAACAAGCTCGGCAAAGCGTATCGATAGCTGCTGCTTGAAATGCTGGGTGTCGCGATCTAAGCACAAGGTTTCGAGTACATCATGCGCCTTGTATAGAATCGTCCCGCCCGGGGTCTCATACACGCCGCGGCTCTTCATGCCCACAAGCCTGTTCTCGACGATATCCTCGATGCCTATGCCGTTTTCGCCGCCGGTTTTATTCAGCTCGGTAATAATATCAACGGCGGACATTCTTTTACCGTTTAACGCGACGGGACAGCCCTTTTCAAACTCAATCTCCACATATGTCGCTTTATCCGGCGCCTTTTCCGGCGTAACGCCGAGTTCGAGTATCTTATCATATAGCGGCTCGTTGCCCGGGTCCTCCAGGTCGAGTCCTTCGTGGGACAGGTGCCAGAGGTTTTTGTCCTTTGAATAGTTGGTTTCGCGCGTAATAGGAATAGGAATATTATGCGCGATTGCATAATCTATCTCCTCGTCGCGGCTTTTTATATCCCACTCGCGCCACGGGGCGATTATCTTGATATGCGGCGCGAACGCCTTTATGGTAAGCTCAAACCTAACCTGGTCGTTTCCCTTGCCCGTGCAGCCGTGGCATATCGCGTCCGCGCCCTCTTTAAGCGCGATGTCGACAACGCGTTTCGCGATAATCGGCCTGGCAAAGGACGTACCGAGCAGGTACGAGCCCTCATAAACCGCGCCCGCCTTCAAGGTCGGGATAATGTAATCATTGACGAATTCCTCGCGCAAATCCTCGATATAGCATTTGCTCGCGCCGGTTTTAATCGCCTTTTCGATAAGGCCGTCAAGCTCCTTGCCCTGACCCACGTCCGCCGCGACGGCGATAACCTCGCAGCCGTAGTTTTCCTTAAGCCATGGTATTATAATAGAGGTGTCAAGACCTCCCGAGTACGCCAATACCGCTTTTTTTACGTTAGACATTTTTATTCCTCCGGATAATTAAGTATTTTTATAATGTTATGTATTATATTACACTTTGAATAAATATGCAACAGTTTTTTGAAAAAAATATTTTTATGCACATAAATGCATAATATTTTGTATAATTATGCAGATAGTTGTTAGGGATTAGCTGTTGGCGGTTAACAGACGGGAGAGACGGGATAAACGGGCGCGGTGTCAGGCAATGTTGGGATATTAGTCGGATTTCGGCAAATCTATATTGACAAATATGAGAATATCAGTAAAATAGTATTAGCACTCATTCAAAATGAGTGCTAATACTGTCGTCACGGAGGAGCAGGTTGTTATGGCTAAAAAATCCTTTAAAGCCGAGTCGAAAAGGCTGCTTGAGCTCATGGTAAACTCGATTTATACACATAAGGAGATATTCTTAAGGGAGCTTATATCAAACTCGAGCGACGCGTTGGACAAGCTCTCGTTCAAAGCGCTTACCGATGAAAAGCTGAATTATAACAAGGACGATTACTGTATAAAAATCTCGCCGGACAAGGAAAACAGGACTTTGACAATCACGGACACGGGCATCGGTATGACCAAAGAGGAGCTTGAGGACAACCTCGGCGTAATCGCGCGCAGCGGTTCACTTAAGTTTAAAAGCGAAAACGAGCTTTCGGACGGGATTGAGATAATCGGGCAGTTCGGCGTCGGGTTTTATTCCGCGTTCATGGTGTCCGATAAGGTAACCGTGATAAGCCGGTCAATCATGGGCGACACGGCTTATAAATGGGAATCCGCGGGGGCGGACGGCTACTCAATCGAAGAATGCGATAAGGACTCACACGGTACGACGATAATCCTTAAAATCAAGGAAAACACGGAGGACGAGAAGTATGACGAATTTCTCGAGGAATACCGCCTGCGCTCGTTGATTAAAAAATACTCGGATTT
>JAAYXM010000028.1 GCA_012515925.1 Clostridiales bacterium | reverse complement strand
CCTATGAAAGCTCGGCGCCCGAAATAGCGGAGGTGTCCTCAAACGGAGCAGTAACGGGAAAGGCGGAAGGAAGCGCGCTAATCACCGTGAGTGTAACGCTTCGCGGGGTTACCGTAACTGACAGCGTAAATATAACCGTAACGGATTCGCTGCCGATGTCGGCAGTTTCAAGCCAGTATATATTCAAGAGAAAAGCATACGCGGGGGATATGGAAGAAGATTTTGACGCGCGAATCGCTCCGTTTAATAACTACACGGAGGCGCGTCCGTGGGCATATGTGGCGGACTCTATGCCGGAGGGTCCGAGCACGGGCGGAGGAAACCTTTTCGGCGCGGTTTTAACCTCCGCGGGCGTTCAGATAGGCAGAGCCGCGTACGGAACGGTATCAACCGACTGGATTGCGTTTAAAATAAAGGTTCCCGAGTCCGGTCGCTATAAGGCTTCACTGACATACTACGGAATGAAGAATAACGGGATAGCCGATATACATATCGCGCCGCTTACACAAGCCGCGCTTAATAACCCGAAAAGCATAGTTTCACCCGATACAAAAATAGGTACGGTTGATTTTTATCAGGATGTTCAGAACCTGTATTACACTGCGGAATTAGGCGAATTATCACTAACCGACGAGGAGTTTACGGCGTCAGACGGTGAGTGTTTACTGGTATTTCAGTGTGTCGGCAGACGCGCGGGCGCGACAGGACACGCGTTTTATATTTCATCCCTGTTGCTTGACGGAATTGAGATAAGCTCGGCCGGCCTTGAGGTTAGTCAGAGTGAATTCAAAGTTACGAAAACAGCGGTTGCGCAGTGCAGTCCGGTGCTGAACACCGGCGAATTGCTCAAGGAAGGTTATACGGTTAAGTATTCAAGCTCCGCGCCGGGAACCGCCCGGATTGATGAAAGCACGGGAGTTATAAACGGAATTTCACCGGGCACCGCCGAGATAACGGCGGAGATTACATATAAATATCAAACGCTGTATGAACGCGTTATTGTTACGGTTTTGCCTCAGACCGAGATTCTTAGCGAGATTACGCTTACATATAACAGAACAACCATTGCCGCCGGGCAGTCGGTGACGGGATATGTCGCCGGAAAGCTTGCCGACGGTGACGACGCTGTTCTTACCGACGCCGAAATAGTGTACACAAGCTCAGCGCCCGAAATCGCGGAGGTTTCCGAAACGGGGTATGTAACATGCAAGACTGAAGGCGAGGCCGTCATTACGGTACAGGTTACGCTGCGCGAAGTCACAGTTACGGACAGCGTGACGTTTACGGTTACGCCCGCTTTAAGCGACGAGCCGGCGCACGTATTTAAAGCGTACAGCCTTTCCGGCACAAGCCGAGACTGCATCGCCGCGACCTACGCGGCGTCTGACGGTGTGTGGCAGATTGCGGGTTATGATGAGACGATGGAAAAAGGCGCTCTCAGCAATAATAATTTCTTCGGCATGAAGGCAGCGCTTAACGCGGGACAGTGGTTTTCCGTAATGGTAACCGTACCCGCGGCCGGGCGCTACCGTATCGGGCTTACCTATGCCGCCCGATCGGACACCGGAGGAGTCGGAAACATTTATTTCGCGCCGTATAACGGAACAAGCGCGTACATGTGGCGCAATCCCGAGTATTATGTAAACCAATTGAGCTTTGCTGATACGGCGGGAGCTATGGTCGCGGGCGGCACATCCGACTCCGGATATGTAAAAAACGCGACAACGCAGCTCGGTGAAGTCGATGTCGAGGTTCCAGGAGAGTATGTTATTACCTTTGAGTCCGCGCCGGTCGGCGGAAAGTACATATTTTTATCGGAGATAATTCTTGACGGTACCGATGAGGCCGCGTCGCTTGAAAGCGTGTCCGCGGATATCGGAAAGCCCGTGCTGTATGTCGGACAGCCGGTTCAGGTTTCAATGACGGCGAATTTAAGTGACGGCAGCCGTGTCACCGGAACTCTGCCGGGTGTAAAAATGCTCGGACGTTCCATTAACATGGCGGCAGCAAGTCTGACGCCGGCGATTCTATCCGTAGATGAAACGGGATTTGTTAATGCGCTTGCTCCGGGAGAAGGACAGATTAAGGTTTCAGCGTCTATGAGCGGAGTTACGCATGAAAGCAATGTCAGTATTACCGCTAAAAAAACGCCGAATTATTCGGGCAGGAAAGAAAGCTATGTTTTCAAACCGGCATATTACAGCGGGGATACGGATGCCGACCGTGACGCCCGCATTTCGCCGTTTACCGATTATACACAGGAAAGACACTGGGCATATATCGCGGATTCAATGCCGGAGGGTCCGAGCAGGGGCGGAGGAAACCTTGCGGGTGCATATTTTCAGGCCAACGGTTTGCAGATAGGACGCAGCGCATATTCCACAACTGTCCAGAATGACTGGATTGCATTTAAAATAAGGGTGCCTGCGGCCGGCAGATACTCGGCATCCATATCATATATCGGTATGACGAACAACGGAATTCTCGATGTTCATATGATTTCGTTAAATAAGGCCGATTTATCGAATATCGCGGCTAATATAAATGAAGAAACAAGAATCGGAACGTTTGACAGCTATGAGTCGGTTACCAGCAAGGTTTATACAAAACCGCTTGGAAACGCGTATTTGCCTTACGAGGGAGATTATCTGCTTATCTTTAAGCAGGTAGGAAAGAATCCGTCGTCTAACGGCAGCGCTATGTATCTGAATGAGCTGCTGCTTGACGGGGATAACCCGGGCGACCTTAAATCATTAACCGTTTCGACAACAGACGGGAATTCGGAGCTCGAGCCGGGAGATACCGCGCAGATAGTATATAACGCATACTCCGCGGGCGGTCTCGAAATAGATTTAGCTGAAATGGGGCTTGTACCCGAGATAATAAACAGAACCCCGGAGCTGATTTCTATTGACTCAACCGGTGTTGTGACGGCAAAAGAAACAGGTATTGCCAAAATCGAAGTATCCGTGTTCTTAGACGGGGTAACGATAATCGGAAGTCTGGAATTGTATGTAACCGATTTTTCGGAGATACAATCCGTTGAGCTTACACCCCCGCCCTTTGTTTCCGTGAGAGGCAAGGCCCGGATACAGCCTGTTGCGCGTGTCGCAAGCGGGAAAACCATACCCGTCCCTCAATCGGCGATGACGTATACAATAGTATCCGCCGAGCCCGAGGGGGCCGCGACGGTTGACGAAAACGGTTACATTACGGGTATTAAAAAAGGCTCGGTAACTATAAAAGGTGTTTCAAGCTATCGCGGAAAGATTCTTGAAACGCCGGAGATTACAGTGTCCGTAGGGATTAAGACAAAGACGAGAAGTACAATATACACGCCTGAAAAACGCGAGATTGCCCGTGAAAACATAAAAAAATACTCCTGGGCGAAGGCCGAGGCGGACGCCGTTATCAATACTGCCGATAAGTACGCGGACAATACTGATATCCTGTGGAATCTGATTGTTGCGGAGGGGCTGCCGCGGTTCTATCATAACGGCGAGGCCGCGGATCCGGAGCAGGGCTTATGCCGCTATTGCAAATACGATATCGCGAAGAAATACGGGCAATACCCATATTTGTTCAATGCATTAACCAACCCGTGGAAAATCCAGTGTCCGATTTGCAAACGCAGGTTCCCGAGCAATGATTTCGGAAAATATTATAAATCCGGTCTGGATGAGCACGGT
>JAAYXM010000273.1 GCA_012515925.1 Clostridiales bacterium | reverse complement strand
GGCTGGCGGAAAGAGAGGAATACTATCTTAGGAAGTTTACGAAAATGGAGACGGCGCTGTCAAAGCTTTACTCGCAGTCAAACTGGCTCGCGAGTCAGTTTACGAACAGCGGCGGCAATAGATAACCGTTTATGCTATGTGAGAGGTAATTATGAATAAGCCTTATTATAAGCCGAGGATTCAGATAATTAATTTCGAAAGCAGTGATTTTATTACCGAGGGCACAAACAACGAAAACATCGATATAACCCGCGAGGAATGATTTTCGGCGGGAGCATTCAGATAAAAATCCGCCACCACTGTTTTGCATATTTCTTTTTCTCATTTTCTCCTCCGATGGTTTAACGGGGCACAGATGCCCCGTTAAATCGTCGAAAACAGCCGATTTTCCCAGAGACTTGCGTGTGTTGCGTTTTTTGTTTGATTCATGGAAGGAGATGTAGCAGATGACCGCGTTAAACCCGTATCAGAAATACAAGCAGCAAAGTATTATGACGGCAAGCCCGGGAGAATTGACCCTGATGCTGTATAACGGGTGCATAAAATTTATCGGCACCGCGCGCCTGCATATTGAAAACGGCGATATACAAAGGGCGCATGACGCGATTATCCGCGCGCAGATGATAATCGAGGAGTTTATGAGTACGTTAAACTTCAGCTACGAGATTTCCGAGCGCATTTACATCGTGTACGAATACCTGCTGCACAGGCTTATCGAGGCGAATATCAGAAAGGACATAAGTATTCTTGACGAGGTGCTCACGCACGTGACGGGCCTTCGGGACACATGGGAGCAGGTTATTAAAAAGACGGGCGACCCGAGGCTTAGAGACGGGGGTGCCGTCAATGGTTGATATTAACGAGCTTCTTGAGCTTGCGGACAGGAAGGAAGCTCTTATCCATAAGGTGCTCGCGCTTACCGGCGCACAGAGAGACGCGCTGGATAACGATGATATCGAAAAACTGATGGAGACTACGGACGAAAAGCAGCAATGCATAGACAGGCTGCAGGAGGTTACGGACAAATTCAGGGAAAGCTGCGGCGTTATCAGCCGGGATTTCGGTGACGATGACGGCGTCGGGCGCATTAAATATAAGCTGCAAAGCATTCGCGATACCGTTGACAGGATAGTGAAGCTTGAGGAGGAGAACAAGAGCATTCTCGTAAAAAAGCTTAACGAGGTAAGACAGCAGATCGCTAAAATCAATACGGAAAAAAAGGCCATGCGCTCATATGCCGGAGCGGGCACGGGCGAAGGCTTCCGGATTGACAACAAAAACTGATATGAAAGCGGTAAAGGCATTTCTTTTTATAGAGACTGTTTGCGTTATTTTCGCCGTTATATGCGTTTTGGAGTTTAAGTTTATGGGAGAATCCATCGCGTATGAGCCGCCGGGCGTTTCAGACGAGACCCCGGGCACGGTTATTACGGCGAAAGTCCGTCTCGACGGGCAAACGCTTAAAATACAAGAGAGAATATATCTTAAAGAACCTGAAAGCGAGCTTTATCTTAATATTCCGGCGGGCATTTACGCGGAAAGCAAGATATCCGGGATATATCCGTCCTGCCGGGCTGATATGCTAAACGGAAGCTTAGCCGTTAAGATATGCTTTGACTCTGAGACCGATGTTTTAGGGATAGATTACGAGCTTAATGTAAAGCAGGATAATAAAATACTCGCGCACCGCGGAGAAAAGGTGTATCTTACGCAGTTTTTGATAACGCCGGCTGTTGTCATAGACGACAAACCGGTTCTGTCAGTGCATTCGGAATTCGGAGACCCGTTCGTATATGATATTCAGGATTATGAGATTGAGATTACTGCGGATAAAAGCTATGAAATCATTGCGCCGGGGCGG